>JAIXTR010000516.1 GCA_027483845.1 Caulobacteraceae bacterium
AGGGCGGCGGCGAGCAGCGCGAGCATCGGGGCATAACCTCTCTGATCGTCCTTATGCCTTCCGGCAAATGAACGGAGCGTTGCAGCGAAGCTTAAATGCAAAAGGCCCCCGGCGTTTCCGCCGAGGGCCCTGAGACGTTAAGCGCGTGCGCTTACGGGGCGGCGGCGCCGTCCAGTTCGTTGCTGATCGTCGTGAAGGCGTCGTTCAGCTTGCCGCCGATGGCGCCCACGGCGCCGACGATCACGACCGAGATCAGGGCGGCGATCAGGCCGTATTCGATCGCGGTCGCGCCGGATTCATCTTTCAGGAAGCGGGTCACGAACTTGGTCATTTGGATCTCTCCTAGTTGTCAGCGAGCAGACTGTGGAGGGGCTCCAAGCTCTCGCCTGCTCGCCCCGAAGAACACGATCAAATTCGCTCGCCGCGTTTAAGAGCGCATGAATCCGGATGCCTAATAAATCTACATGATTAGCGGCTGTTAAGGATTTCGAACGGCCAAGCTTATGTCGTGTAGCTTGAAAATCCGCTTTGAAATCAAGGGGGCGATCAGTCGGCGTAGGCCGCGCCTCGACCGCCGCCGCGCACGAAGGCCAGCCCGATCAGCCCCACGACCAGCAATAACAACAGGGTCGCGAAGCCCCCCTGTTGGGTCCCCGTCGCCCGCGTCCCGATGTTGACCAGCGTTGGCGCGAGCCAGGCCGTGGCGACCCCCGACAGGGCATAGACCCCGAAGAACGCCCCCGTCTGCGCCGACGGCGTGATCCGGGTCAGCAGCGTCCGGCTGGAGGCGTACTGGGCGGTGATGAAGATGGCGCTGATGAAGCCCACCAGCACGAAGACCACGTCCGGCAGATGGGTGAAGACCGGCCCGTTCCAGATCGGCGCCGCGGTCGCCGCGTCATAGGGCCAGAAGAACAGGATCAGGTCCGGCCGCATGCCCAGGAAGCCGGTCATCGCCACCATGGTCATCGCGATCTCGATCCGCAGCGCCATCTTCGGCCCCACCCCGGCGTCCAGCCAGCGCCCCACGAACCCGCCCAGAACGGCGACCATCGACAGGGCGATGCCGTAGGCCAGCATCTCCAGCGCGCCCCACTTCATCACGCCCACCGCATAGACCCCGGCGTAGACCAGCACGCCGTTCATCCCGTCGACGAAGAACATCCGCGAGCCGATGTAGACCGCCGCGTCCTTGAAATGGCTGATGGTCTTCAGCATCCGCCAGAGCTCGGCCGCGCCCTCGGCGAAGGCGCGGACCACCGGGGTCCCGGTGCGCGGCGCGTCGGGGGTCCAGAGGAACAGCGGGATCGAGCCGAAGAACAGCAGGCCGGCGGCCAGGAAGGCCACGACGCGTTCGGGCTCGTGCGTCGCCGGGTCCAGTCCGAACAGCGGCGCGGCCGGCACCCAGCTCCAGTCGACCTTGCCCGGCAGAGCAAAGGCCCAGGCGGTGAACACCAGGGCCAGCACCGAGAACAGGTTGCCCAGGGACAGCGCCAGCCCTGAGGCCGTGTGCGCTCCGCGCAGGCCGGCCGCGCGGACCAGCAGCGAATTGTGGAAGATCTCGTTGTAGGCGAACAGCACCTGCACGGTCATGGCGAACAGCATGGTCGTGCCGACCGACAGCCCCGAGCCGTCCGGCTTGGCCCACCACAGCGCCGCGCACAGCGGGATCATCAGGCCGACGATCAGGCCCAGCCAGCCCTTGCGCCGCCCCAGCTTGTCGATCGAGGCGCCGATGAACGGCGCGGTCGCCATCACGGTCCATCCCGCCAGCTGCTGGGCGTGGCTGATCACCGCCTGCCCGCGCACGGGATCGCCGACCATCGTACCCGCGACGTAGGGCATGAAGATGTAGATCGTGATGAGGATGACGAAGGGGTCGCGTCCCCCTTCGAAGATCGACCACGCCAGCCCCCCGCGGTTGAGCCGACCCTCGTCGGCGGACTCGCGAACTTCGAGGCTGGCGTCTGTCACTCTTGGCGTTCCCGGCAGCGCCGATCCGCAGGGGACGGCCGTGGCCGCACCCTAGACCCCGGGACTAGGTTGTCGATGGTTACTTGAGCTTGGCGTCCGCCGCAGCCAGCGCCTTGGCGGACTCGACGCCGAACCCTTGCGCGGCCAGCGCCTCGCACAGCGCCGTCAGGCACAGGCGGACGTGCCACGGGGTCGCCGAGGCGCCCATCAGACCGATCCGCCAGACCTTGCCCTTGAGCGGCCCCAGGCCCGCGCCGATCTCCAGATCCCAGACTTTCAGCACGTGGGCCCGAACCGCCGCCTCATCGACGCCGTCGGGAACCCGCACGGTGTTAAGCTGCGGCAGGCGATCCTTGGCGTCGACCAGCATCTCCAGTCCCGCGGCTTCCAGCCCCGCCACCAGCGCCTCGTGCAGGCGCGCGTGCCGCACGATCGCGGCCTGAACGCCCTCTTCGAACAGGATCACCAGGCTCTCGTGCAGGCCGTAGAGCGCATTGATCGGCGCCGTGTGGTGATAGGTCCGCCCGCCCTCTCCGCCCCAGTAGGACATGAGCAGATTGAAATCGAGCAGCCAGTTGCGGACCTTGGTCTTGCGCCCCTGGATCGCCGCCTGCGCCCGCTTGCTGATGGCGATGGGCGACAGGCCGGGGGGCGCCGAGAGGCATTTCTGGGTGCCGGAATAGAGCACGTCGGCGTCCCACGCGGCCGCATCGACGACGATGCCGCCCAGCGAGGTCACGCAATCCACGACGGACAGGGCGCCGGCCTTGCGCGCCAGGCCGCACAGCGTCGCCGCGTCGCTGCGGACCCCGGTCGAGGTCTCGGCGTGCACGAACGCCAGCACCTTGGTCGGAGCCTCGGCCAGCGCCGCCTCGACTCGCGCGATGTCGATCGCCTCGCCCCAGGCGTGCTCGACCGTCACCACCGTCGCGCCGGCCCGGTCCGCCATATCCGCCATCCGCCCGCCGAACGCCCCGTTCACCGCCACCACGCAGCGGTCGCCGGGCTCCAGCAGGTTCATCATCGCCGCTTCCATGCCGGCTGTGCCGGGGGCCGGAAGGGGCACGCACGCATGGTCGGGCGCATTGAACAGCCGTTGCAGCGCCGTCTTGATCTCTTCCATCAGGGACTGGAAGACAGGATCCAGGTGCCCGACGGTCGGCCGGGCCAGGGCGGACAGAACGCGGGGACTCACGTCGGAGGGGCCCGGACCCATCAGGATCCGGCGGGGCGGTTGAAAGCTTTGCATGGGAGTCTCTTACGCCAGCAGGCGGTCGTGAATGCGGTCGCGAAGGTCGGGATTCAGGCCCAGGACGTCGTCGAGGTAGCCGTCCAGGGAGCCATGGGCGTCGGTCATCACCTTGAAGGCCATGTCCAGGTATTCGGCCTCGACCCGCATGGCGGTGATCAGCGCCTCGTCGGAGGGCACGCGCCCGCCGGCGACCTCGGCCACGTGCTCGCGCATCATCGGCAGGCGCGCGACCATGCGCTCGTGATTATTGGTCAGCAGATAGTCCTGCCGGATGTCGTCGTCATGGACGCCGGCCATGTGATGGGTAAGCGCGCAGATCACCCCCGTCCGGTCCTTGCCCGCCGCGCAGTGCACCAGGATCGGGCCCTCGCTCGCGGCCAGCGCTTCGAAGTAGCGGCGGTAGAGGTCGATATGCCGCCGTTGGAACGGCAGCTGGCGGTAATACTCGAGCATGTAGGCCCGGAACGACTCCACCGTCAGGTCGGACGTGGCGATGAAGGTCGACCACTCGTCGGCGGTGTCCTGGCCGATGTCGTTCTCGATCACCTGGACCGCGCAGCCGTTCCAGCGGCGCGATGGCTCCCGCTCCCGCTCGTTGGCGCGGCGCAGGTCCACGATCACCGACAGGCCCAGGGTCGCCAGCTTCTCCAGGTCGGCGTCCGTCGCCCGCGACTGCCCGGCCGCGCGGTACAGCAGCCCCCGCTTCAACCGTCGCTGGCCCGCGGCGTAGTCGCCGAAGTCGCGGAAGTTCTCGATGGCGTCGAAGGGGATGTGCCGGGTCATGGCGGGCCTTCTACCCGGCTTGTGTGACAGCGTCAGCCCAGGACCCGCGCCCGCAGGCGCTCGCGTAACGCAGGGTCAACCCGCAGCACGTCCTCCAGATAGCGGTCCAGGGAGCCGCAGCGTTGGCGGATCTCGTCGAAGGCGTCGTCCAGATACTCGGGATGCACCTGCACCCACGCTCGCAGCGCCGCGTCCGACGGCCTTCGCCCCACAAGACCTTCGACGAAGGCGCCCGACAGCGCCATCTTGCGCTTGATCCGGGTCTCATCGTTGGTCAGCAGGTAGTCGGCGATCATGTCGTCGTGGTGCACGCCGGCGATCTGGTGGAGGAAGGCGCAGGCCAGCCCCGTACGGTCCTTGCCGGCTGCGCAATGCACCACGACCGGCCCCTCGGCCTCGCCCACCTCGCGCAGGAACCGGCCGAACAGATCGATCAGGCGTGGCTCGAAGACGTTCATCCGGTAGTGCCGCCGGGTGTCGCCGACCAGCGCCTCGGCCGTCAGCGGCGAGACCATCAGTTCCTCGACCCAGTCGCGGCTGGACAGGATGTCGTTCTGGACCACCCGCGCCGCGAAGCCGTCCCAGCGACGTGACGGCTCCCGCGCCCGCTCGTTGGGCTGGCGCAGGTCCACGATCGCCACCACGCCCAGGCCGCTGAGCTTGGCGAGGTCGGCAGCGGTGGCGTGGGCATGATGACCCGAGCGAAAGAGCCGCCCCGACACCAACCCCCGGCCACAACCGGTCGCATAGCCGCCGAAGTCGCGGAAGTTCTCGATCGCTTCGAAGTCGATGTGCCGGGTCATCCGACGAGCCTAGTGGCTCTCCCCCCGCCCCACAAAGTGGAGAAACGAAGGAGAGTTCACGGTCTCAGCCCTCCGGCAGATCCGCGAAGCTGAGCCCGATCCGGAACAGACTGTAGCCGTCGCGAGCCACGTCCTCCCGGACCTGATCGTTCACGTCAGCCTCATCGCGGATGCGGGTCTGGCGCCAGTCGGCCTCGGTGCTGCCGTCCGGGAACGGACGATCCTCGCGCACCACCAGCCGGTAGGCCGGATGGCGCTGGTGGACGAGGAACCGGTACCTTGGGCTCACCGGAACGGCGGCTCGTCGAAGCTGCGCAGCTTGCGGGAGTGGAGGCGATTACCCTCCTGCTTGAGCAGGTCGATGGTCGCCAGGCCGATCTGCAGATGCTGGGCGATGGCGCGGTCGTAGAAGGCGTTGGCCTGGCCCGGCAGCTTGATCTCGCCGTGCAGCGGCTTGTCCGACACGCAGAGCAGCGTCCCGTAAGGCACCCGGAAGCGATAGCCCTGGGCGGCGATGGTGGCGCTTTCCATGTCGATGGCCACGGCCCGGCTCTGATTGAATCGAAGCGCGCTGGACGAGTACTTCAGCTCCCAGTTCCGGTCGTCGGTGGACACCACCGTGCCGGTGCGCAGCCGCCGCTTCAGGACCTCGCCGGTCTCGCCGGTCACCTGTTCGGCGGCGCCGTTCAGCGCCAGCTGGATTTCCGCCAGCGGCGGGATCGGGATTTCCGGCGGCAGCACCTTGTCGAGCACATGGTCGTCGCGCAGGTAGGCGTGGGCCAGGACATAGTCGCCGATCTTCTGGCTGCCGCGCAGGCCGCCGCAGTGGCCGATCATCAGCCACGCCTGGGGCCGCAGCACCGCAAGATGGTCGCAGACGGTCTTGGCGTTGGACGGACCGACGCCGATGTTGACCAGGGTGATCCCGGCGCGGCCGGGCGCCATCAGGTGGTAGGCCGGCATCTGGTGCTTGCGCCAGGTCCCGGCGGCGACCGCGGCCTCGGGGTTGGGCGTGTCGGCGGTCACCATCACCTGACCCGCCGCCGACAGCGCCGTGTAAGGGCCGCCCGCCTTGAGTTGCTGGCAACCCCAGGCCACGAACTCGTCCACGTAGCGGTGGTAGTTGGTGAACAGGATGTATTGCTGGGTGTGCTCGGCCGGGGCGCCCGTATAGTGCGCCAGCCGCGCCAGCGAGAAGTCGGTCCGAAGGCCGTCGAACAGCGCCAGCGGGCGCGGCTCGTGCTCCAGTCCGATCCAGGAGCCGTCGGCGATCTCGTCGCCGATGTGGGCCAGTTCCGTGGTCGGGAAGTGGCGCGCGATCTCCACCGAGCTCACATCCGCCATCGCCATGTCGGCGGGGTCCAGCACGTAGGGGAACGGGATCTCCTGGCTCGACCGCCCGACCTCGAGAGTCAGGTCGAAGTCTTCCTGCAGCAGGGTGAGCTGCTCGACCAGGTAGTCGCGGTACAGCTCGGGCCGGGTGACGGTGATCGCGTAGCTGCCCGGGGCCGGGATCCGGGCGAAGGCGCGGCTGGTGCGCGGATATGGCAGTCCCTCGGGCCAGGTCAGCCGCAGCTCGGGATAGACATAGGCGCCGGCCCGCCGCGCGGCGGGATCGGGCGGGGGGCCGCCGGACAGAAATGACTTGAGGGCGGTGCGGAGAGACTCGACGCTCTGGCGGTATTCGGTCTCAAGCCGATCGACGATGTCGGCTGCGTTCTGGTTCTTCATCGGGCGCTTTATAGCGCCGCTCCATGACCGTTGCGAATCTCGTGTGCTGGACGAACCGGGCCTTCCCGGCGACAAAGGCCCTCGATTGTTCCTGGGGGCCGCATGAATCGCCTTTTTACGTACTTCATCGTGGGCGCCATGGTGCTGGGCGTGCTGGTGGGCTGGGTGGTGAACCAGACCCTGCCGGCGGCGGACGCCGCGGTCGTCGCGGATAACCTCTCGATCATCACCGACGTCTTCCTGCGGCTGATCAAGATGATCATCGCGCCGCTGGTGTTCGCGACCCTGGTGGCCGGGATTGCCCACATGGAGGACGCCTCGGCCGTCGGGCGGGTCGGCGCCAAGACGATGGGCTGGTTCATCACCGCCTCCATCGTCTCGCTGCTGATCGGCCTGATCATGGTCCACATCCTCCAGCCGGGGGTGGGTATGAACCTGGCGATGCCGGAACCCGGGACCGCGGGCGCCGCCGTCGATACGTCGAAGTTCACCCTGAAGTCCTTCGTCACCCACATCGTGCCGGCCTCGATCGTCGAGGCGATGGCCAAGAACGAGATCCTCCAGATCGTCGTCTTCTCGGTGTTCATCGGCACCGCCGTCGCCGCCATCGACGACAAGGCGCCGGCCGTCCTGGCCCTGGTCGAGCAAGTCGCGCAGATCATGCTGAAGGTGACCGGTTACGTCATGAAGACCGCCCCGCTGGCGATCTTCGCGGCCCTGGCCTCCACCATCGCCACCCAGGGCATCGAGGTGCTGGGCACCTACGCCAAGTTCGTCGGGGGCTTCTACCTGTCGCTGGCCATCCTCTGGGGTCTGCTGGTCGCCGCGGTGGTGCTGATCGTGGGCCGCCGCGCGCTGGCCCTGATGGCCGCCGTTCGCCAACCGGCGCTGCTGGCGTTCTCCACCGCCTCCTCCGAGGCGGCCTATCCGCGCACCTTGGAAGAGCTCCAGAAATGGGGCGTCTCGCGCAAGGTGGCCAGTTTCGTGCTGCCGCTCGGCTACTCGTTCAATCTGGACGGGTCGATGATGTACTGCACCTTCGCCACGCTGTTCATCGCCCAGGCCTACGGCGTCGATCTCAGCATCGGCCAGCAGATCACCATGCTGCTCCTGCTGATGGTCACCTCGAAGGGCATCGCCGGCGTACCCCGCGCCTCGCTGGTGGTGATCGCCGCCACCCTCGCCTACTTCAAGCTGCCCGAGGCGGGCCTGCTGCTGATCCTGGCGGTCGACCACCTGCTCGACATGGGCCGCTCCGCCACCAACGTGGTCGGCAACACCGTGGCCTCCGCGGTAGTCGCCAAGTGGGAGAACCAGATCGAGGATCCGGCCGCCCCGGCCGCCGCCAAGGCCTGAGGCGGCGTGCCTAACGGCGGCTAACCTTATCGCTTAACGTGGCGTTGGCCTCGTGTGGACAAAGGTGAGGTTCCAACAGGACCACACAGCCCACTCCGTGCCGCAATCCTCGAAACGCCTCGTTGAGCTCGCCGCGCGGGTGGCCGAGCTCGAAGCCGAGCGGGCCATGACGCTGCGCCTTGCGCAGACCGATTCCCTGACCGGCCTCGTGAACCGCGGCGCGTTCAGTTCGGGCCTGTGCGAGCGCCTCGACGCGCATGCCGGCGACGGACATACGGCCCTCTTCATCATCGACCTGGACCGCTTCAAGAGCCTGAACGACAGCCTGGGCCATCACGCCGGCGATCTGCTGTTGGCCGAGCTGGGCCGGCGCCTGCGCGCGGACGCCGGGCCTGGCGAAATGATCGCCCGCCTGGGCGGCGACGAGTTCGCCCTGGTCTCTCACGACGCCGATGTGGCGGCCCGCGCCGAACGCCTGGTCGCCGTGCTCAGCCAGCAACACGTCATCTATGGCCGCGCCGTATCGCCGGGCGGCTCCGTCGGCGTGGCGGTGTTCCCGGCCGACGCCCAGAACGCGGCCGACCTGCAGCATTTCGCCGACATGGCGCTCTATCGGGCGAAATCGTCGGGCGGCCGGCGCTGGTCGCGCTTCGACGCCGCCCTGCGTGACGAGAGCGAGCGCCGCCGCACGCTGGAGGACGAGCTCCGCCGGGCCATCCCGGCGGGCGAGATCGAACCCTGGTTCCAGCCGATCATCGAATCCATGACCGGCCGCATGGTGGGCGTGGAGGTGCTGGCGCGCTGGCGTCACCCCGCCAAGGGCCTGCTGGCCCCGGCCGCCTTCGTGCCCATGGCCGAGGAGCTGGGCCTGATCCGCGAGATCGACGAGGCCGTCTTCGAAGCCGCCTGCGCCCGCACCGCGCCGTGGGTCGCCGAGGGCCTGATCGAGTCGGTCGCCTGCAACGTCTCGCCCCACGACCTGCTCGACCCGGCCTTCTCGCGCAAGCTGATCGGCCGGCTCGCCAAGACCGCCCTGCCGGCGACGGCCCTGACGGTCGAGATCACCGAGACCTTTCTGCTGAAGGACCTGGCCCTGTCGCGCCGGCACATCGAACGGCTCGCCGCCAAGGGTGTGAACGTCGCCCTCGACGACTTCGGCACCGGCTACTCGAACCTGCGCGCTCTCATGCACCTGCCGATCCAGACGGTGAAGCTGGACCGCTCGCTGATCGACGATGTCGGCCGCGACAGCCGGGTGTCCCGCCTGGTGGCCTCCATGCTCCAGGCCGCCCGGTCCCTGGGCGTCCGCATCGTCGCCGAAGGCGTCGAGACCGAGGGCCAGGCGCTGTTCCTGCGCTCGGCGGGCTGCGAGCGGATGCAGGGCTACTTCTTCGCGCGCCCCATGCCGGCCGACGCCATGGAAGCCATGCTGCGGGAACAGGAAACCCCGACCCCGCGCCTCGCCGCCGTCGGCTGATCTTCCATACGCGTACGAAATCCCCATATCGGGCGGTAGGGGTCGAACGACCCGCAAACCTGATCATAGAGGACCATGCGCAACCACCTCCGCACCTTCACGCTTCTCGCGGTTCTGACCGCCCTGTTCATGGGCGCGGGATATCTGATCGGCGGCCCCACGGGGATGCTCGTCGCCCTGCTCTTCGCCGGCGCGATGAACCTGGTCAGCTACTGGAACGCCGACAAGATCGTGCTCAGGATGTACCGCGCGGTCGAGGTCGACGCGGACCATCCGGAGCCGCTGATCCGCAACTACGCCGCCGACGTGCTGGCGCTGGCCCAGCGCGCCGACATGCCTGCGCCGCGCATCTATGTGATCGACCAGGACCAGCCCAACGCCTTCGCCACGGGCCGCGACCCGCAGCACGCGGCCGTCGCCGCCACCCGGGGTCTGCTCAGCATGCTGGACCGGCGCGAGATCCGGGGCGTGATGGCCCACGAACTGGCCCACGTGAAGAACCGCGACACCCTGACCATGACGATCACGGCCACGATCGCTGGCGCGATCGGGGCCCTGGCCAACTTCGCCTTCCTGTTCGGCGGGCGTGACGGCGAGGGTCGGGCCACGGGGATCTTCGGCGCCATCGTCATCGCCATCGTCGGCCCCATCGCCGCCGGTCTGGTGCAGATGGCCATCAGCCGGAGCCGCGAGTACGAGGCCGACCGCGCAGGCGCCGAGATCTCCGGCGATCCCGAAGCCTTGGCCTCAGCCCTGCAGAAGATCGAGGCTTACGCCAAGGGCGGCTACGTCAACCCCGACGCCGAGCGCAATCCGGCCACGGCCCACATGTTCATCATCAACCCGCTGGCCGGCGGCAAGGGCGACAGCCTGTTCTCGACGCACCCGGCGACCCACAACCGGATCGAGGCACTGCTGGGTATGACGGGCGGCGCACGCGTCGCCGCCGCCCCGCCCCGCGGGACCTCCGTGCCCGTCACCCCATCCCGTCGAACGGGGCCCTGGTCCTGACGGCTATTTGAGGCTGGCCAGCGGTCTGGACTTGGCCGGCCCGCCGATCAAGGCCGAGGCCTCGGCGACGGCGGCTGCGGCGGGCGTCTTGCCTTCCGCCACCCGGTCGGCCAGGTCCATCAGCGTCGGCCCGACGATCGAGCCGTTCTGGGCCTCCTCGGTGACGATCACGCCGCGGTCCTTGGCGATCGCGCGGTCCCAGGCCTGGCGCACTTCCGCCCAGTAGCCCTTGGTGGCGTTCCAGTAGTCGTCGGCGGCCTTCACCTGGAACTGATCCGATCGGGTGTAGGTGTTCAGGACCACCTCGTGGACGTAGGTGACCGGCTTGCCGTCCTTCAGCCCCAGCTTGGCGTTGTCCTGCTCGTGCACCCAGCCGTCCGGGGTCAGGGCGTGGCGGTTCACGCCCGCGTACCAGGCGTAGACCGGCTTGCGCACCGCATCGCGTCGCGCCAGCGGCCGCAGGGTACGGTCGCTCTGCCAGCTGGCGACGTCGCCGTCGTAGGTCCACTTGCCCACGCCGCCGTAGCGGGGGCTGTCGTCGGTCTGCCAGACGGTCTGCGACCAGGCGCCCTTGCGCGCCGTGGCCGACACGGGCTTGAGCGTCCAGGTGTTGGCCGTCTCGTAGGTCAGCACGCTGGCCGGCTCATAGGTCCAGTCCTGCCGCCAGTGCTTGACGATCATCGGCTTGCCGTCGTCCTCCACGACCAGCAGGTGCTGCAGGCTGATGAAGTCCCCGCGGTCCTCCACCACGCGCACGGCTTCGTAGCCCCCGCTATGCTTCTCCTCCAGCGGCTTGTAGCCCGCCACGAAGGGCACGGTTTCGCGCATGTCGAAATGGACGCGGTAGTCCCCGGCCATGGCCAGGATGGACGCCCGGTCCCGCGCGGGCGGCCCGTCGGCGGCGATGGCCAACGCCGGCGCGGCCAGGCTGGAGACCAGTGCGATTGCGAGGCAGTTGCGGCGCGTGATCATCATCCTCTCCGTCAGAAGTCGTAGGTCAGCGAAAGCGAGACGTTGCGTCCGGGCTGGGTATAGGCGTCGCGGCTGACGGCGGTGGAGGAGAGCCCCCGCACGTCGCTCCAGTAAGCGTACGTCTCATCGGTCAGGTTGAACACACCCGCCCGCGCCGTCAGGCCGTCGGCGACGCGCCAGAAGGCGGTCAAATCCAGGACCGTGGACGCGCTGGGCCGGTAGCAGGCAGGTGTACAGGCCACGGCCACCCGGCTGGCCGCCTTGCGCTCGGCATGCACCGCGGTGAGCTCGCCACCGAAGCGGCCCTGCGGATCGCGGTAGCTGACGCCAACCGACACCTTCACCGGATCGATGCTGTCCAGCGGCGCCTTGGCCGGAGAATAGCTGTCGCCCCGGGCATAGGCGGCCGTCAGGAAGCCGCCCAGGCCGTTGTCCAGCCCCAGGCGGGCTCGCGCCTCGATCCCGCGGATCTTGACCTTGGTCAGGTTCACGTACTGGAAAACCCCGGGGTCCATGGGCGTGAACGTCCCGGACACCTGCACCTGCTCGATGAAGTTCCGGTACTCGCCCGAAAACGCCACCAGTTCGGCCGACCAGACCGCCGTCACCCAGCGCGCGCCGCCCTCGAAGGCCTCGCTGGTCTCGGCCTTCAGGTCGGGGTTCGAGATCGAGCGATAGTTCTGGATCGGGTTGGCGAAGGCGTTGTTCACCTGGCTCGGCGCCGGCGCCTTGAACCCCTGGGAGTAGTTGAAGAACAGCCGCGCCTGCTCGGCCGGCTTGAACACCAGGCCCAGTTTCGGGGACACGCGGGTGTCGTCCGACGCCGAAGGCGTGAAGGCGCCGAGCAGCGCGTCCGCCTTGGGCGACAGCTTGTAGTGATCGATCCGTAGCGCCGGCGACACGGTGAGACGGCCCTCCAGCAGCGCGATCTCATCCTGCACGAAGGCGCCCAGCAGGGTGTAGTTCGTGGTCGGGAACGCCCGCATGGGGAAGGCCTCGCCTGCCGGCGGCGTGGTCCCGTCGCGGACGCCAGCCTGACGGGTTCGCGAGCCGTCGAAGCCGTAGATCAGCTTGTGCTCCACGCCCGCCAGGCCGAACAGGCTCTCAAGCTGCGCGGAGACCCCATAGACCCGGTTGTCGAAGGTGTTCCGCCGCGTGCGGTCGGCGGCGGTGTTGCGATCCTCGGCGGTGTATTGGACCGTCGCGCTGTCCTGCCAGTAGGCCGACCACAGGATTCGATCGATCGGCCCGCCCTCCAGGCTCAGGCGCTGGTCCAGCATCACCCGGTCGCGCTGGATGTCGTCGGCCGCCCGCAAGCCGATGACGCTGGTCGACGCCAGCGGCGGCTTGGCGATGCCGCTCAGCACATTCGCCTTGATGTCCCGGTCGTAGTGCTCTGCGGTCAGCCGGATGCGGTTCGTGTCCGAGGCGTCGAACACCAGCTTGCCCAGCACCGAACGGGTCAGGATGTCCTGCGGGTTGGCGACCGTCCTGTCGGTGTTGGCGGCGTCGTTGGACCCTTGGGTCTCGGTCTCGTGGCCGTAGCGATAGGTATAGGCGACCATGCCGGATATCCGGCCCTGCTGTCCGGCCGCCACACCGGTTGCGCCGACGCTGTCATCCGCCGAGCCATGGACGCCGCGCACCCGCCCGCCGAAGGTCGCGCCGTCGCGCAGGAAATCCACCGGGTCCTTGGTCGTGAAGCTGACCGCGCCCGCCACGCCGTCCGACCCGTAGAGCGCCGACGCGGGTCCGCGCAGGATCTCCACCGACTTCATCAGGTCCAGATCCTGATAGTCGCCCCGTCCCACCGACTGCGCGCCGAAGGTGAAGCCGTCGGGCACGCGGACGCCGTCCACCTGGATCAGCACCCGGTTGCCCTCGAGGCCGCGGATGTTGAAGCCCGCCGAGCCGTCCCGGCCCGTGGTCCCCAGCGCCGCGCCGAATCGCGCCGGGGGCGCGCGGACCGACACGCCGGGCTCGTACTTCACGACGTCTTCGATGTTGGCGGCCAGCCGGTCCTCCAGTTCCGCAGCGGTGACGATGCTGACGGTGACCGGCGTCTCGCTGGCCGCCGTCTCAGTCCGCGACCCCAGAACCGTCACGGGATCGACCGTGACGGCGGCGGCGTCGTCAGCCGCCAAGGCTTGAGACGCTGCGAGGACAAGCAGGGAGGCGACGCCGAACAGCCGCAGACGCATGAGGGGGGATCTCCAAAAGCCAAGCTGACCCCGCCTTATTGCGAATGATTATCAGAATCAATCTTAATAAGCGTCATGGTGTCGCACGTGCATCGCGCGCCGCAATCCCGCCTTGTTCCCACCAGACATCCCTGAGAGTTGAGCAACAGCTGCGGCGGCCCGGCGATTTCGCTGGAGCGTCAATGGAGAAACTCAACCTACGCGACTGTCAGCCACGCCTGACCGCCGCGGGAACATCGTCTCGCCCCCAAGGGTTGTCATTGAGCCCATGCCAAACATGCCGATCTTGACGCGCTCCCTGGAGATCGACGCCCCTGCCACGGAAGTCTGGCGGGTCCTCACGACGCCGGATCTGGTCCGGGAATGGGCCGCCGCCTACCAGGATGGACTCTTCATCCGCACATCGTGGCGTGAGGGCGAGCCCGTGGCGTGGAAGACGGCGAGCGGCGACACCCGGTCCGAGGGACGCGTGGCGGCGTTCAAGCCGGAGCGGCTGCTGAAGTTCGACTACGCCGGCGACCGAGGCGACTTCTCGGACACCTTCGAGATCGTGGCCAAGGAGAACCGCACCTGGCTCAACGTCACCACCGGGCCCCTCGCGCAGAGCGACCTGGACGCGCTCGAGCGCCAGACCGAGGACGCGATCCGCGAGATCAAGAGCCTGGCCGAAGAGTCGGCCCAGATCCACGGCCTGCGCTAGCGCTGGCCCCGCCGAACGATCAGTCGTCGACTTCGGTCTGTGGCCGGTCGTCGCCCGCCGCCACTTCCTCGCGCCATTTGCCCGAGGCGTCCTGATAGACGATGCCCTCGGCCTCACCCGCCACGCGCTGTTCGGCGGCCGCGCGCGCCGCGGCGGCGTGCGCCGCCTCATGGGTCGGGAACGTTTCGGAATAGGCGCCGTCGACCTGATAGGCCCAGCCCCCGTCGTGCTCGACGACATGATAGACGACATTGGTCATCGGATGGCTCCTGGTCCGCGACGGGATTAGACTTCGACCACGCTCTTGCCCACGGGCGTGAGAGACAGCAGCGCCAGCTTAACGTGCTGCCAGGCGAACGGGATCCCGATGATGGTCACCGCCAGTGCGGCGGCGAGCACGATGTGATGCAGCGCCAGCCACCAGCCCGCCAGCACTAGCCACAGGATGTTCAGGCAGCCGCTGCCGACGCCGGTGTCGCGCTCCACCACCGCGCGGCCGAACGGCCAGTAGCTGAAGCCCGCGATGCGGAACGCCGCCGGCGTCCAGGGCAGACCGATCACGGTGATCGCCAGCACCACCCCGGCCAGCAGCCAGAGGGTGCCCGAGATCCAGCCTCCGAGCACGAACCAGAGCACGTTCAGCAGCAGTCGCATCGGGGAAGCTCCGCGGATGGCCAAGCTTCATATAGGCGTTCGCGGCGGGTTATGTTCCCCCAGCCGGGTCGCCAGGTCAGTCCGCCGCCGGCGCCTGGGCGGTCTTGTAGTGCTGGGCTAGGTCCTCGTGCTCGGCGATCCGCACGGCGCGGGCCACGTTCAGGCGAGTGAACACATGGGTTGCGCCCCGACGGCGGCCTTCGGTCCAGTCGGGTCGCGCCTTGGACAGGTCGTTCGTCTCGCCGACCCACAGCACGGTGTGGCCCGCAGGCTCTTCGCGGACATAGGCGTAGTTGCCGGCCGCGGGCAGCAGCGCCGAGCCCTCCGGCCAATGGCGGAAGCGGTAGCGGGCGCCCGAGGCGCCCTTGAGGTCGAGAAAGTCGTTCATCGCCGGCCCTTATGCGCGCGCTGGCGACAGTTTCCTATGCCCAGGTGACGCTCAGGACGACTTTGACCCGCACCGACTTGTGGATGACCGGGCCTGGGCCGGGAGCGCGACCGTCGCGCGGCGAATGAAAGAAAGGCCCCCGATCCCGGCCGTGATCGGGGGCCTCAAAAGAGGCCTGCGGGTCTTGGAGGGCCCGCAAGCTCTCGCAGAAGGCGCTGATCATCTCCGACGTCCTCCCCAGGGCGCCGCAGCGATCCGCACCTCTCGCGCCGGACCTGCCAGGAGCAGATCCAGATGCGGATATCGACACCTCGGTCCGCGACATGACGATCGCAGCTCCGACGTCGGACCAGCAGGGGCAGGCGACGACGTCGGAGGCCCCGAGGGACGCGGTGGGGTTTAAGTCGGGTCCGCCGCGGTTCGGGAGAGGGGGTCTAAATCCGGGGCCATAAAGACCAGGGTCCGCTGCAACCTGACAGGCCCGCGAGCCGATCTTTTCCCGAGCGGAACCCGATCTTTCCCTGGATTTTGGGCCCAGTTGACGCTGGCGACGCCCACCGGTTGTGCTAAGGCCCGATGGCAGGTGTGTGTGTGGCAGGGCTATCGGGCCCGTTCGCGACGATCACTGGAACCGGGGGTTTGATGCAGCTGGCTCACCAAGCTGCGTTTTCGCTAGGTGTACTTGAGGTGCGACCGCCGACCTGCGAGGTCGTGTCGCCCCTCGGCCGCGAAGTACTGCAACCGCGCGTCATGCAGGTGTTGGTCAGGCTGTCCCAGGCGGACGGCGGCGTGGTCACGCGCGACGACCTGATCGAGACCTGCTGGGGCGGCCGCGTGGTCGGCGAAGACGCGATCACCCTGGTGATGATGAAGCTGCGCAAGCTGGCCAGCCGCAGCGGCGGGGCCTTCGCCATCGAGACGATTCCGCGGGTCGGCTACCGCCTCGCCGCCAGCACCGGCCCCGCGCCGGTCGCGGAGCCGAGGCAGACCGGCAAGGCGCGGCCCCGCCTGCTGGTGCTGGAGTTCACCCACGCGCTCGGCGACGAGGACCAGGCGTGGTTCGCCGAAGCGCTGGCCGACGAGTTGACCGCTGGCCTGTCGAAATCGCCCCTGCTCGCGGTCATGCCCCGCCAGGCGCTGCTGCATTCCGACGTCGCCGGGCATCCGCCGGGCGCGATCTGCGCGCGCCTGGGCGTGGATTATGTGATCGACGGCAAGATCCGCACAATCGGCGGCATCGTCCGGGTGTCCGTGGATCTCATCCAAGGCGCGGACGAAACCAGCGCCTGGTCGGCCCGTTACGACCGGCCCATGGCCGATCTCTTCGCCATGGTCAGCGAGATCACCCATTCGATCATCGGCACGGTCGAGCCGGCAGTGCTGGAACAGGAAGAGGCGCGCGCCCTGCACGGTCCGGCCCACAGCCTTCAGTTCTGGCGGCTGTTCGTCCAGGGCCGGCGGCACTTCTGGCGCTCCACGGCCTCGGACGTGCGGCTGGCCGAGCAATACCTGCTTCAGGCCCTGGCGATCGAGCCCGACGACGTTTCGGCCCTGTCCATCCTGGCGCACTGCAAGCTGTTCAGCGTCTGGGTCGGCACGTCCGACAATCCGCGCGCGGCCATCGGCGAGGCGCATGACCTGGCCCTGCAGGCGCTGTCGTCCGGCGCGTCGGACGCCTTCGCCCACTATACCCTTGGCGTGGTGCTTTCGATGATGGGCCGCGGCGTTGAAGCCCAGGCGGAACAGCGTCGGGCGCTGGAGCTCAACCCCTACCTGGCCGCCGCCTCCGGCGAGATGGGCCGGCTGCTGGCCTTCGAGGGCAAGTCGCAGGAGGCGATCCAGTATTCCGAGCGCGCGATCGCCGCGAGCCCGAACGATCCGCACGCCTGGCTGTGGTTCCGCAGCAAGGCCATCGCCCGCTTCATCGCCGGCGATTTCGAGGCCGCGGCCCGCGACGCCGCCGACGCCTGCGCCCGTGGGCCGGAGCGCTTCCCCCTGCACTATCTACTGTCCGCCTGCTACGCCGGCGCCGACCAGATGGAGCAAGCGCAGCGCGCGCTCGAGGATGGCGAGCGTCTCGCGCGCGGACGCGCGGGTCCTGGCCGGAGTAACGCCACCGCCTATTCTCTGGACGCCTTGAAGACTGGACATCCGTTCGCCCGATCTTCTGACCTGGCCAAGCTCGTTAAGGCTCTGCAAAAGTCTGGATGGCAAGGTGCCTAGATAGGCAACCTATGCAGGGGCGGGGCAGAAGCCCCGAATACACGACATGTCCAACGTGATAGCGCCGCAAAAGGTGGCGATTCTTGGCGGCGGTATGGGTGGTCTCACCACGGCCTTCGAGTTGACGAGCCAGCCTGGCTGGCAGGACCGCTTCGACATCACCGTGTACCAGCTCGGCTGGCGCCTCGGCGGCAAGTGCGCCTCGTCCCGGGGCCCGAACGAACGGATCGAGGAACACGGCATCCACGGCTTCATGGGCAGTTATTTCAACGCCCTGCCGATGATGTCCGACGTCTATGCCGCGCTGAACCGCGCGCCGGACCAGCCGCTGGCGACTTTCGAGGAGGCCTTCCTCGGATCCAACTTCACCATGCTCTGGGAATGGCAGAACGGCGGGCTGCAGCCCTGGCCGGTGCGCGCGCCCAGCAACGACCTGCCCCCCACCGACGGCAGCTATTACAAGGGCGTCCCGACCGCGATCCTGGCGATCCTCAACGAGGTCGAGGCGATGCTGACCATGACCCCCGGGGTCCCGAAGGTGGTCGATCTCTGCATCTCGGCGCTGATCGAGAAGGCCCGGATCCAGGTCGAGACCATTCCGCTGTCGGAAGGGCCCAACCACCCGCTGGTCGCCGAGATCGAAGCGGCGCGGGCCTTCATCTACGATATCGTGCGTACCTTCGTTCCCCCCGCTCCCGTCCAGGGCGCGCCGGCCGACGCCCTGCGCCACGCCCTGCTGACCCTCGACTTCTATGCGGCCCTCGTCCTCGGCACGCTCTGCGACAACGTCGAGGTGAACGGCTACGACGTTCTCGATCCCGAGAACTGGAGCGACTGGCTCACCCGCCACGGCATCCACGCCGCCACGCTGCAGTCGCCAGTGGTCATGACCACCGTCAACATCTGCTACCAGAGCCCCAACGGCGACACGAGCCGCGCCGCCCGCATGGCGGCGGGCTGCTTCCTGAACTGGACCCTCCGGTCCTGCGCCTACATGGGCTCTCTGATCTGGAGCTTCGCCGCCGGCACCGGCGAGACGGTGGTCGCGCCCATGTACGAGGTGCTCAAGCGCCGAGGCGTGAAGTTCGAGTTCTTCCGCAAGGTCGAGAACCTGTGCCTGTCCGAGGACCGCAAGCGCATCGCCGCCATCGAGATGACCGTCCAGGCCACCCTCAAAGACCCCGAGGCGGGCTATCATCCGCTGATCGACGTGAAGGGCCTGCCCTCCTGGCCCGCCAACCCGCACTACGAGCAACTGGTCGAGGGCGAGTATCTCCGGGCCACGCAGATCGACCTGGAATCCTACTGGAACGGCTGGCCCAACGCCGCCTTCCCCCACCTGAAGACCCCTCATGTTCTGCGTGAGGGCCACGACTACGATCAGATCGTCTTCGCCATCTCCCTCGGCGCGGTCCCATACCTCTGCAAGGAGTTGCTGGCCGAGAAGGCCGCCTGGCGCGACATGGTGGCGACGATTCCGACGCTCCAGACCCAGGCCATGCAGCTCTGGTTCTACAAGGACATGTACGAGCTGGGCTGGTCCGAGCCGCTCAATCCAGCCGAGAACGAGCTGGCGCTGAGCGCCACCTACTTCTGCCCGCCCAACGGCAACGCCGAGTTCCACGACCTCCTGAAGTGGGAGTGCTGGCCCAAGGACAACCAGCCCAAGGCTCTCTGGTACTTCTGCGGATTGATGCCGGACTACGAGGCGCCGCCGCCGTTCACCGACACCGACTATCCGCGCCGCCAGTCCGAGCGCGTTAGGGCCCAGTGCATCCAGTACCTCCAGACCTCCATCGGCACGATGCTGCCGAACGCGACGGTCCGCGCCAACAATCCCGCCGGCGACCCCAACGGCCTCGACTTCGACCTGCTGGTCGACACGCAGAACGCGTCGGCCCAGGGCGTTCAGCGCTTCGACAGCCAGTTCTGGCGGGCGAACATCGACCCGACCGAGCGCTACGTCGCCTCGCCCCCGGGCAGCACCGACTGCCGGATGGAGGCCTGGGGCTCGGGCTTCGAGAACCTCGTCCTGGCCGGCGACTGGATTTATACCGGCCTCAACGTCGGCTCGTTCGAGGGCGCGACCATGGGCGGCAAGCTGGCCTCCCACGCCCTCTCCGGCGCCCCGGCCCTGCACACGATCATCGGCTACCCGGTGATCCCCCGCCCGCAGATCTCGCTGGATCGTCCGCACGCGCCGCCGCCAACCGGCGTCGCCGCCCCGCCCACGCTGCGACGGGTCGCCTGATCCTCCGGACAACCGCCCGGTCTTCGCGTTGCTTTCCGGGCGCGCGTCCCATCTAACGGGCGCGATGACCACGTCCCTCAACCCCTCCTCCGCCCTGCAGCGTCTGCTCGACGCGCCGGTCAATCCCGGCCGCCTGGTCTGGATCGGCCTGCGCACCGAGCGGCGTGGCGCGATAGCCGAGGTTCCGTCCGCGCAGCTCTCGCCCGAGCAGGGGCTGATCGGCGACCGGTACGGCGGCCGCAGCGGCGGCAAGCGCCAGGTCACCCTGATCGCCCGCGAGGATGTGGCCGCCGTGGCGGGCTTCCTCGGCCTGCCGGAGCTCTCACCCCGGGTCCTGCGCCGGAACCTGATGACTGAGGGGCTCAACCTCCTGGCGCTCAAGGGACGCCGCATCGCCGTCGGCGACACGATCCTCGAGATCACCGGCGAATGCCATCCCTGTTCGCGGATGGAGGAGGTCCTGGGGGTCGGCGGCTACAACGCCCTGCGCGGCCGCGGCGGCCTCACCGCCCGGATCGTCCAGGCGGGCGAGATCGCTTTGGGCGACCGCATCGCGCGCATCGATCCCGCCGCAACCGCCGAAGGCTAGCGAGACCCGGCGGTCGCCGCGATCTGGGCGCCGACGCGCTTGGCGACGGCGGTGGGGCGATACTGCAGCATCGCCGGCGGAGCGTGGACCTCCGCGGGCGCCCCACAGGCGATGAGCCGGCCGGCGATGTCGCAGAGCGGCTCCAGCACGTCGAGGCGGCGAATCCAGTCGGCCGGCAAGGCGTCGACGCCGTGCGCCGCCCCCCAGATCTGACCCGCGACCGCGGCGGTCGTGTCGCTGTCCCCGTCGTGATTCGCCGCGATCCGGACGGCTTCCTCGAAGCCGCGAGCGCGCAGCACGGCATAGAGACCGATCGCCAGGGCCTCGTCGCCGGACCAGCCCTGCCCAAGGGTGGCGATCGCCTCGCGCGCCGGCGTGTCGCTGTGGGCCATCGAGCGGGCGGCCTGCACGGCGCGAAGCACGCCCGGCCCGCCGTCCCTCCGCTCCAGCCGAATCTCCATCCGCCCCAGCGCCGCCGCCATCGGCAGGTCGGCGACCAGGTCGTGGATCAGGCTGGCCAGCGCCGCGGCGCTCAGCCGTCCCGCCGGATGGCCATGGGTCAGGGCCGCCGCGCCATGGGCCAGGTCGAAGGCCGCGTCGGGGCCGAGGGACGGAACGAGACCCAAGGGCGCCACCCGCACCAGCGCCCCGCTCCCCTTCGAATCGTTCAGCGGCGCCGTCGGCGTCCCGCGACCGCCGGCGTGCAGCGCCGACAGGCAGGTGCTGCCCGGCGCGCGCACCGCCCAGAGCTCGCGATACTGGCTGAGGCCCCGGGCGCCCGGGGCCCACTCCTCCCGCTGGGTGCGGAACCAAGCCAGGTAGGCCTGACGCACGCGCGCCAGGATCTGCTCCGGATCGTCGGGGTAGCCCGCGGCGATCGACGCCAGCAGGCCCTCGGCGGTGAACAGGGTCATCTGGGTGTCGTCGCTGACCACGATCCGGCCGCCCTGGCCCAACGGCGCCGCCAGCCCAGACTCCCCGAACCGGTCGCGGATCTGCAGCCAGGACCGGAACTCGATCGGATAGCCCAGGGCGTCGCCCAGGGCCCCGCCGAACAGGCAGCCCAGGATCTTCGCCGCCACGCGCGGCAGCGGGACCGCGCCGCCCAGCAGCTGCGGCATGGCGTCGGCGCGCGGCAGCCGGGCCCGCGCGCCGGCGTCATGGGCGCCCGCGCCCATCTCCACCAGCAGCCGCGCCGCCAGCCAGCGGGCCCGCAGCCCGCCCACGTCGCAGTGGATCAGCACCCGCCCGCCCCGCTGCAGGATCTGGCGCAGGCGGTGCCCCGCATAGGTCCACAGGCGCTTGAACCGCGCGTCGGGGGCCGCGCCGGCTCTGAGCGGCATGTGGTGCCATTCAGGCGAAAGGGTCGGCAGCGCCTCGAGCAACGCTTCGCACCCCAGCAACCGCAGCTCGTGCGTCGACATCAGGGTGACGATGGCGTCGGGACGGAACGCCGCCACAGCCTTGAGGTCGCTGGCGAGGCTCCCGCCGCCGCCGCCCGGGCACGCCGCCACGCCCACCACCGCCCGGCCGCAGGCGATCGCATCGATCCGGTACGACGGCGTCGCGCAGGCGAGACTCATGAGCGGGGCCCCTCGATTGACACAGGCGCAAACTGACTTAGTGTGCGATTAACACTTACAGCCCCTTACTTAGTGTCGTCAATACACGAACATGCCGTTCACCTACGAATAT
>JAIXTR010000322.1 GCA_027483845.1 Caulobacteraceae bacterium
ACCTGTCGAGCCCGACCTACTCCAGCCGCATCACCAACGCCGGCTCGATCAAGACGAAGGGCGTGGAGTTCAACATCGTCGCCCGTCCGATGACCGACCTGAACGTGACGTTCGGCGGCGCCTACACCCACGCCCGCTACCTCGATTTCAACGGGGTCCAGTGCTACTTCGGCCAGCCCAAGGTGGCCCAGGGCGGCCCCTGCACAGCGCCCCCGGCCAACCCGACATCGATCGACGGCGTGTTTAACGCCAAGGGCCTGCGGCTCGCCGCCGTGCCGACCTGGGTGCTGGGCTCGACGGTATCCTACAGCCGCGAAATCGGCAACGGCGTGCGCGCTTTCGGTCAGGCGAACTGGAACTGGCAGAGCGACACCAACTACGCGGCCAACGGCGATCCGGGTACGGTGCAGAAAGCCTATAGTCTGGTCGGCGGCCGCGTCGGCGTGAGTGGCCCGGACGATCGCTGGACCTTGGCGATCTACGCCAGCAACCTGTTCGACAAGCGTTGGGCGGCTCAGATCACGCCGTCGCCGGTGACGACGCTCAACCCGGGCGGCTATCTGCAGTACTTCAGCCCGGACTCAGTGCGTCGCGTCGGCGCCAGCTTCGAGACCCGCTTCTGATCCAGCCGGCGGCGGGACGGTCCTTGAGGGACTGGCCCCGCCGCCGTCGCGTCGCTACATCGGCCGCATGGCTGAAGCGTTCAACGATCTGACCCTCCCCGACACCAAAGACGCGCGCTACGCCGCCGTGGCGCAGGAAATCGCGTCCGTGCTGGACGGCGAGCCTAACCTGACCGCCCGCATGGCGACCGTGTCGTCGATGCTGGCCAACAGCTTTGACCACTACTTCTGGACTGGCTTCTACGTGGTCGACCCGACCCGGGAGGCCGAACTGGTCGTCGGGCCCTACCAGGGGACGCTCGGCTGCATGCGGATCGCCTTCGGGCGTGGCGTCTGCGGCGCGGCCGCCGCCACGGGTCAGACCCAGGTCGTGGCCGACGTCCACGCCTTCCCCGGACACATCGCCTGCGACAGCCGCTCGGCCAGTGAGATCGTCACGCCGGTGTTCGACGCCGACGGCCGGCTGATCGCTGTCTTCGACGTCGATTCCGAGACGCCCGCAGCGTTCGACGCGGTGGATCAGGCCTGGCTTGAACAGATCATGGCGCGGGTGTTCGCCCGGCGAACCTGACGGCGCCGTCACCTCCCGTTGTCTTACGCAAGGGCGCCCCGCTTACACCGTTTCCTGACGCGCCGAGGGTGGCGCAAACCAGCATTGGGAGCATTCTGATGGCCGAGGCCTATATCGTCGCCGCGACCCGCACCGCCGGGGGCCGCAAGGGCGGCCGCGTTCGCGGCTGGCACCCCGCCGACCTGGCGGCCGTGACCCTGAACGAGCTGATGGACCGCACGGGCGTCGACCCGGCCGCCGTCGAAGATGTCATCATGGGCTGCGTCATGCAGGTGGGCGAGCAGTCCACGAATATCGGCCGCAACGCGGTGCTGGCGTCCAAGCTGCCGGAAAGCGTGCCGGCCACCTCGATCGACCGCCAGTGCGGCTCTTCGCAGCAGGCGCTGCAGTTCGCGGCCCAGGCCGTGATGAGCGGCACGATGGACATCGTCATCGCCTCGGGCGTCGAGAGCATGACCCGCGTGCCGATGGGCCTGTCGGTCTCGCTGCCGGCCAAGGAGGGCTTCGGCGTGCCGAAGAGCCCCTTCCAGGAAGCGCGCTATCCGAACATCCAGTTCAGCCAGTTCATGGGCGCCGAGATGGTCGCCGAGAAGTACGGCCTGACCAAGGACCAGCTGGACGAATTCGGCTACAACAGCCACCAGCGCGCCATCGCCGCGACCCAGGGGGGGGCCTTCAAGGACGAGATCCTGGCCATCGACGGCCTGGACGCCGAGGGCAATACGATCCGTCACGATAGCGACGAAGGCATCCGCTACGACGTCAGCCTGGATGGCATGCGCGGCGTGAAACTGCTGCGCGAGGGCGGCCGGATCACGGCGGCGACTTCCAGCCAAATCTGCGACGGCGCCTCGGGCGTGATGATCGTGTCGGAGAAAGCGCTGAAGGAGCACAACCTGACGCCGCTGGCGCGTATCCACCACATGTCGCTGCTGGGCCACGATCCGGTGATCATGCTGGAAGCGCCGATCCCGGCCACCGAGCGTGCGCTGAAGCGGGCCGGCATGTCGATCGACGATATCGACCTGTTCGAAGTCAACGAAGCCTTCGCGTCCGTGCCGGTCGCCTTCATCCAGAAGCTGGGCGCCGATCCGGAGCGCATCAACGTCAACGGCGGCGCGATCGCCCTAGGTCACCCGCTGGGCGCATCGGGCACCAAGCTGATGACCACGCTGCTTTACGCGCTGAAGGCCCGCGGCAAGAAGTACGGCCTGCAGACCATGTGCGAAGGCGGCGGCATGGCCAACGTGACCATCGTCGAGCGCCTCTAGCCTCGTCACGCGAAATGCGGTTTTGAGGGACGGCCGGGGGAGACCCCGGCCGTTTCTCGTTCAGGGGGTGGCGCATGGCCGGACGTATCGTGGTGATCACCGGAGCCTTTGGGGTTCTGGGACAGGCCGTGGCGAAAGCTGCTGCGGCGCAGGGCGCGCGCCTGGCCCTTGTGGATTTCGCCAAGGCTCCGCCGGAAGCCCTGCCGACCGGCGAGGACGTGCTGGTGTTGGGCGGCGTGGACCTGACCGACAACGCAGCCGCCAGCACGGCGATGGACGCCGTGGCCGAGCGCTTCGACGGGATCGACGCCCTGCTGAACATCGCCGGCGGATTCACCTGGGAAACCCTGCAGGGTGGGTCCGGCGAGAGCTGGCCGGCCATGTATCGACTCAACGTCGTGACCGCGGCGACCGCGAGCCGGGCGGCGCTCCCGCACCTGAAGCGCAGCGCCGCCGGGCGGATCGTCAACGTGGGCTCGGCGGCGGCGCTGAAGGCGGGCCTGGGCATGGGCGCCTATGCTGCGGCCAAGGCCGGGGTGCACAGCCTTACCCAGGCGCTGGCCGAGGAGCTGAAGGGCGACGACATCACCGTCAACGCAGTGCTGCCCTCGATCATCGACACGCCGACGAACCGCGCCGACATACCCGACGCTGACCCGGCGGCCTGGGTGGCGCCCGCCGACCTGGCCGCCGTCATGCTGTTCCTGGCCAGCGAACCGGCGCGGGCGGTGACCGGCGCCCTGGTGCCAGTTACAGGCCGGGTCTGACGTCCCCAGGGTCTGTTACGCGAAAGCCGCACCCGGGTTTCGAACGTCGGCCGGTCGGTGAACGCCGGTAGATCATGCTTCCGAAGCGGGCGAAGGTCCGGTTTGGGAGGGAACCCCGAAGATGGGTCCTTGGATTCTGATCGTGGCTGCGGCCTCTGCGCCGGCGGCCGACGCCGTCGCGCCCGCCGCTGGGGGCCCTGAGCGCGGTGTGATCGCCTATCCGCCGGCGTTCTTCGCCGCCGCCCGTCCTGTCAACGCCTACGACATGGTGCTGCGGGTGCCGGGGTTCACCTTCGACAAGGGCGCATTAGTCCGCGGGTTAGCCGGTTCGAGCGGCAACGTTCTGATCGATGGTCAGCCGCCGGTCGCCAAGAATGACACCCTGGACGAGATCCTGAAGCGCATTCCCGCCGGGAGCGTCGAGCGGATCGAGCTGATCCGCGGCGGGGCGCCGGGGATCGACATGGAAGGCCGGACGATCCTGGCCAATGTCGTGCGCCGTCAGGCCGGCGGCTTCCGCGCCTCGGTGCAGGTCGGCGACTACGCCATCTACGACGGGCGGATGCTGCCTGGCATGCGGGCCGAGGCGCAGTGGCGCTGGCCGGGCGGTCGGGCGGCGGAGCTGGCCCAGATCTATGGGATGGGGCCCAACGACGAGTACGGCGACGGCGGGCGCGTCCGCTACAACGCCGACGGATCCGTGCGCCTGCGCTCCAAGGTCGACGCCGATTCCGCCGGCGCCAAGATCTGGACGACCGGCGCCTATGAGACCCCGCTGCTGGGCGGTCGGGCGCGCGTCAACGGCGCGTTCATGCTGACGCCGGCGACCGTCGAGATCTATGACCGTTACCAGAGCGCCAGCGGGTTGGAGTACGAGAAGGACGACATCGACCGGCTGCAGGCCGAAGCCGGAGGACGCTTCAACCGCACGCTGCGACCGGGCCTCGCCTTCGAGGCCATCGGCTTTCAGCAGTGGAGCGACAACCGAACGACGGTCCGGTTCGTCGCACCGAACCTGTCGCGGGATTTCCGCCTGGAGAAGGCGTCGACGGAGAGCGTCGGGCGGCTGCACCTGCGCATCACGCGGTCGCCGGCCCTGTCATTCGAGACCGGGGTGGAGGGCGCTTTCAACCGCCTCGACAGCGAGACCCGCCTGGCCGTCAACGGTCGGCCGATCCCGCTGCCAGCGGCGAACGTCGTCGTTGAAGAACTGCGGGGGGAAGTGTTCCTGCGGGGCACGTGGCGCGCCTCCAAGACCCTCACCCTGGAGGCGGGCGTGCGGCAGGAAGCGTCGCGAGTCACATCGACCGGCGACGTCGCGCTGGAGAAATCCCTGCGCTACCTGAAGCCGCGGGCCGCGGTGACCTGGGCGCCCGATGCGTCGAACCAGTTCCGAGTCCGGGTGGAGCGCGAGGTC
>JAIXTR010000137.1 GCA_027483845.1 Caulobacteraceae bacterium
CCGAAGTCCACCGCCTGCAGCCGGGCCGGCGCCGCGGCGAACAGGTTTCCCTCGTGCAGGTCGGCGTGGAACACGCCGTGGTCCAGCGCCTGGGCCAGGAACGCCCGCGTGAGGTTTTCGGCCAATGCCTTGCGGTCCAGGCCCGGCTGGCTCAGCGCCGCAGGATCGGACAGGGGCATGCCCTCGGCCCAGCCCAGGGTCAGGACCCGCTTGCCGACGCCAGCCCACAGGACCGGAGGCGCGGACATGTAGCCATCCTTGGCCATCACCTCTGCCATTTCGTCGGCGCCGGCCGCCTCGAGGCGCAGGTCCAGCTCAAGCTCGGTCGCCCGGATCACGGTGTCGGCGAAGGACACGGGCTCCAGCCGGCGAAGCGGCGTCGCCCAGCGCTCGGCCAACCGCGCCGCCAAGGCCAGGACCGCCGCATCGGCCGCGACCCGCCGCTCGATACCCGGCCGCAGCACTTTCACCGCGACCGCACGTCCGTCGCTGAGCGTCGCGGGGTGGGCCTGGGCCAGCGAGGCGGCGGCCACGGGCTCGCCCAGGCTGGCGAACACCGCCTCGACCGGCTGTCCCAGCTCCTGGGCGATGATCGCCCGCGCCTGGGCGGTCGGGAACGCCGGCAGCCGGTCCTTCAATCGCCCCATGTCCTCGGCGAACACCCCGCCGAAGATGTCGCCCCGGGTCGAGAGCAGCTGGCCCACCTTGATCGCCACGGGTCCAAGGCCCTCCAGCGCCCGCGCCAGGCGTTCGCCCGGGCGACCGTTGCGGCGTGTCGCGAAAATCCTGAGAGCATTGGCGCCGGCGCGCACGGCCGGCGAATAGGCGCCGTCCAGTTCGCGAGGCAGCAGCGCATCGTTGCGGACCAGCGTCCACCCGGCCCCGAACAGCCGCAGATAGGCGCCCAGCGAGGCCATGGTCGCCTAGATCGCCCGCCCGGTATGCAGGGCGGCGACGCCGCCGGAGAAGTTTGTCCAGCCGACCTGGCTGAAGCCGGCTGCGCCGATCATCGCCCCGAAGGTCTTCTGGTCGGGAAACCGCCGGATGCTCTCGACCAGGTACTGGTAGCTCTCGCGGTCGTTGGCGACGCGCGCGCCGATCTCGGGAATGACCTTGAACGAATAGGCGTCGTAGGCCGCGCGCAGGGCCTCGGTCGTCGGCCGCGAGAATTCCAGGCACAGGAACCGGCCGCCGGGCTTCAGCACCCGCCGCGCCTCCCGCAGGGCCGCGGGGATGTCGGTCACGTTGCGGATGCCAAAGCTGATCACATAGGCGTCGGCCGCGCCGTCCGGCAGCGGCAACCGCTGTGCGTCGCCGACCGTCCAGGTCATCTCCGGCAGCGAACCCTTTTCGCGCCCGGCCATGATCATCTCGGCATTGTAGTCGACGACGAAGATACGGGCGTCGTCGCCGCCCCGGCGCATCTGCGCGCGCCGCGTCATCTTCGCGAACCGTCGCGCCATGTCCCCCGTGCCGCCGGCGCAGTCGACGATGGTCTCGCCGGGCTGGGGATTAAGACGCGCGGCGACCGCGTCCTTCCACAGCCGGTGGACGCCCGCGCTCATCAGGTCGTTCATCAGGTCGTAGCGCTTGGCGACCCGGTCGAACACGCCGCGGACGAGCCCGGCCTTCTCGGCGGCGTCGACATCGCGGAAGCCAAAGGTGGCGGAAGGTCCGGTCATGAGGCGGTCTTTAGCCTCCAACCCCTTGGCGCGCCAGCGTGGGCGTGCCAAGCCGGGGCCATGCCTGAACTGCCCGAAGTCGAGACCGTGCGCGGCGGCCTGGCGCCCGTGCTGGAGGGGCGGCGTCTGGCCCGGGTGGAGGCCCGGCGTCCAGACCTGCGCTTTCCCTTCCCCACGGGCTTCGTCCAGATCCTGACCGGCGCCACGATCGTGAAGCTGGAGCGGCGGGCGAAGTACCTGCTGGCCCGTCTCGACCGGGAGGACACGCTGGTCATGCACCTGGGCATGAGCGGCCGGTTCGATATCTCCCGCCCCGAGGGCGAGAGCCGCCCAGGGCGGTTCCATTACGCCCCCGATCCCGATCCAAAGCATGCGCACGTGGTCTTCGAGACCGATGACGGGACGCGGGTCACCTATTACGACCCCCGGCGGTTCGGCTACATGGCGCTGGTGAACACGGCGACCCTCCAGCTTCACCCCTGGTTCGCCGGCCTGGGGCCCGAGCCGTTGTCCGACGCCTTCGACGCTGAGCACCTGAAACGCGCCTTCGCCGGTCGCAAGCAGGGCCCCAAGACCCTGCTGCTGGACCAGAAAATCGTCGCCGGCCTGGGCAATATCTATGTCTGCGAGGCGCTGAACCGCGCGCGCATCTCGCCGTTCAAGCCGGCGGGCGGGATCTCGGCGGCCCGATTGCGCAAGCTGGTTCCCGAGATCAAGGCGGTGCTGGGCGAGGCGATCGCCGCCGGCGGATCGACGCTCAGGGACTTCGCCCAGGCCGACGGCGCCCTGGGATACTTCCAACATCGGTTCCGCACCTACGACCGCGAGGGCGAGCCCTGCTGCAACACCGGTTGCAAGGGGGTCATCGATCGCCAGGTCCAGGCGGGCCGCTCCACCTTCTTCTGTCCGGTGTGCCAAACATGATGCGCGTCTTCGCCGGCCTCGCCGCCGCCTTCGTCCTCGCCGCGCCGGCCCGCGCCGAACCGCCGGTCTGGGTGGTGCGGGACAGTGATTCCGAGATGGTGCTGTTCGGCTCCATCCACGTGCTGCCGCCGGGCCTGAACTGGCGGCCCGCGGCCCTGGACGCCGGTCTGAAGCGCGCCGACGACCTGTGGTTCGAACTGCCCCCCGGCCCGGCCGCCGAGGCCGAGATCGCACGGCTGGCCGCCACGACCGGCATCCTGCCCGTGGGCCAGTCGCTGTTCACCCTGCTGACGCCGGGCGACGCCGAGCAGCTGATCCGCGCGGCCGACAGCCTGGGGCTGGACAAGACGACCCTGGACCGCCTCGAGCCCTGGCTGGCCGAGGTGGCGCTCGCGGGCGCGGCCTA
>JAIXTR010000657.1 GCA_027483845.1 Caulobacteraceae bacterium
ATCGCGCTTGTTCGGGCCCGAGCGGCTATCATGGGGACCTTGCGTATGCAACGCCGCCCCTGACGCCAGCGTTCCTGCGGACTATATGTAGATATTCAGCGTATAAGGTCCCCCGAAGCTCCCCACTCCTGAAAGCCCCGCGTGCAAGTCCTGGAACTGATCATCTTCGCCGGCCTGGCCGTCATCGTGCTGTACCAGCTCTATTCGGTGCTGGGCCGTCGCGTGGGACGCCAACCCGAGGACCGCCCCGCGGTGGAGACCACCGCGACCGGCCCCCGCGCGCCCGACCGCCTGGCTGAGCCGCTGGACGACGGTGTGGAGCTGAGCGGGCTGGCGGCGATCAAGGCCAAGGACCCCGCCTTCGACATGACCCGCTTCCTGGGCGGGGCGAAGAGCGCCTACGAGATGATCGTCAAGGCGTTCGCCGAGGGCGACAAGGCGACGCTCGCCAACCTGCTGGCGCCCAGCGTGCTGGCCAGCTTCGAGACGGCCATCGACCAGAAGGCCGCCGAGGGCCGGAGCGAGACGGTGGAATTCTTCCACGCGCCGCGCGCCGACCTGGAGAAGGCCGACGTGACCCAGGGCGACCTGGCGCAGATCACCGTGCGCTTCCTGGCCGAGTTCCGTAGCCGCTCCAAGGGGCCGGAGGGCGAGGCGGTGGACGACCGCCGCACCGCCGAGCTGTGGACCTTCGAGCGCCGGCTGAAGAGCCGCGATCCCAACTGGACCCTGGTCCACGTCGACGCCGCCGAGGCGTAGGTTCCGTGCGCCTTGGGGGTCTGGCGGCGGCGCTGGCCGCCCTGAGCGTGGCCGCATGCGCCACCCCGTCCGAGCACGGGCCGATCCCGCCGGGCTATTCTCCACCGCCGCCAGCCCCCCGGCCGGCTCCTGCGCCGACGCCTGAGCCGCCGCGGACGCTGGAGCTGTCGCGGCTTCCGGGATGGTCGGCCGAGGACCATGACGCCGCCTTCGAGGCCTGGCGCGCGACCTGCGGCGCGACGCGCGAGCGGACGATGGCCGAGGTCTGCGCCCGGGCCCGCGCGATGGGGCCGATCGCCAAGGGGGACGGGCGCGCGTTCCTGGAGCGGGCGTTCGTGGCCGAGCGGGTCGGGGTCGAGGGCGTCCTGACCGCCTATTTCGCGCCGATCTACGAGGCGCGGCGGCAGCCCAGCGCCGAGTTCAGCGCGCCGGTGCGGCCGAAACCCGCCGACCTCGTAGTGGCCGACGGCGGGATCGTTCTGCGGACGCTGCCCGACGGATCGGCCGAGCCCTACCCCGACCGCGCAGCGATCGAGGCGACGCCGATCGACAAGCCGCTGGCCTGGATGCGGCCGGAGGAGCTGTTCTTCCTGCAGGTGCAGGGCTCGGGCGTGCTGACCTTCGAGGACGGGCGGCGGATGAAGGCGGCCTATGCGGCCCATAACGGCCGGCCTTTCGCCGGGATCGCCAATCCGATGCGCGACCGGGGCCTGCTGGCGCGCGACAACACCGGCGGCGACGCCATCCGCAACTGGCTGGCGGCGCACCGCGGTCCCGACGCCGACGCCATCATGCGGCTGAACCCCCGCTACGCCTTCTTCAAGCTGGGCCCTGACGACGGTCGTGCGCCGGTGGGCGCCGCGAACATCCCGCTGCCGGCCGGTCGGGCGGTGGCGATCGACCCGGCGTTCCACCCCTATGGCGAGCTTCTGTGGGTGGACGCCGAGGCGCCCCTGCTGGCGGGCGCGTTCCCGGCCTATCGCCGGCTGGCGACGGCGCTGGACACCGGCGGCGCCATCAGGGGCGAGGTGCGCGCCGATCTCTACCTGGGCGAGGGCGCGGCGGCGGGAGCCGAGGCCGGGCGGATCCGCCATACGCTGCGGCTCTACCGGCTGGTCCCAAGGCCATGAAGCGGCCGCTGAAGCCCGACGAGCAGAAGATCTGGGCGATGGTGGCCGCGACCGTCCATCCGCTCACCGGCCGCAACGCGCCGAAGCCGGCGCGGCCCCAGACCCTGGACGCCGCGGCGCGCGTCGAGCCGAAGCGGCCCGAGGCCAAGCCCAAGACCCTGCGGTATGGCGTCGATGGCATCGAGCCGCGCCGGCGGCACCGGATCGCCAAGGCGCGCGAGGAGATCGGCGCCCGGATCGACCTGCACGGCATGACCCAGGACCAGGCCCGCGCCGCCCTGATCGCTTTCCTGGCCCGGGCCTTCGACGATGGCTGGCGGGCGGTGCTGGTGATCACGGGCAAGGGGGTGCAGGGCGACGGCGTGCTCCGCAAATCGGTCCCCGGCTGGCTGGGCGCGCCGGCGCTGTCGCACATGGTGGCCGGGATCTCGGAAGCCGCCCGTCACCACGGCGGCGAGGGCGCGCTGTATGTGGCGCTGAAGCGAAAGCCCAAACCCTAGGGTTTGAGCGGACCCCCTCCGTCGCCTTTGGCGACACCCCCCGAGGGGGGCGGAATTCCTTCAAGTTGCTCCCCTTCGGGGGAGCTGTCAGCGGAGCTGACTGAGGGGGTCCTCAGGCGTTGTTGTTCGTAATATGTTCATGCCATGGATGCGCCAGCCGAAACGCGAGACTTCGCCAAATTTCTACGTCGTCGGCTAACCTTGCCGGAGGGGTTGCTGTGGCGCGCAATCAAGACGGGCAAGGCCGGCGGCCTGAAGTTCCGAAAACAGCATCCCATCGGCCCGTATGTGCTGGACTTCTACTGCGCTCAGCTTCGGCTTTGCGTTGAGGTCGATGGCGGGTCGCACAGCTTGGGGGACCGCGCGGCGCGAGACATGGTGCGAGATGGCTGGCTGGCGGATAGGGGGATACGCACGTTGCGGATCTCAGCCAGCCTCGTCCTGGAGGACGTGGACGCCGCCGTTCGGACGATCCTGACGGACGCGGAGGGTGGAGGCTGCGAGGTTTGAGCTGACCCCCTCCGTCGCCTTTGGCGACACCTCCCCCGAGGGGGGGAGGAATTAGGACTTGCGGTTGGCCTTTTCCGTCAGGCCTGAGGTGCCTTCGCGGGCTTCGAGCCGCTCGGCGACTTCGTCGAGGCTCACCCCCGCAGCGGCGATGACCACAAGCCAGTGGTAGATCAGGTCGGCGCTTTCGGCGGTCAGCGCGTCGCGGTCGCCCTGGGCGGCGGCGATGACGGTCTCGACGGCCTCCTCGCCGAGCTTCTTGGCGGCGCGGTCCAGGTCACCTAGCAGCTGGGCGGTGTAGGACGTGCCGGTGTCGCCGCCACGGCGGCTCTCGATGGTGGCGGCCAGGCGTTCGACGACAGTGGCGAAGCGGGTCATGCGAGCTCCGTGAGGCGGACCGGGACGCCGGCGGCGGCCATGGCGGCCTTGGCCTCGCCGATGGAAATCTCGCCGAAGTGGAAGATCGAGGCGGCCAGCACCGCGTCGGCCCCGGCCTCGACGGCCTCGACGAGATGGCGGGTATTGCCGGCGCCGCCTGAGGCGATCACCGGAACGCTCACCGCCGCGGTGACCCGGCGCAGCAGGTCCAGGTCGTAGCCGGTCTTGGCGCCGTCGCGGTCCATGGAGGTGAGCAGGATCTCGCCGGCGCCCTTGGCGACGACCTCGGCGGCGTAGTCCACCGCATTGAGGCCGGTCGCGTTGCGGCCGCCGTGGGTGAACACCTCCCAGTGCTCGCCGACCTTCTTGGCGTCGACCGAGACCACCACCGCCTGGCTGCCGAAGGCGTCGGCGCAGCGGCTGACCACGTCGCGGTCGTTCACCGCGGCGGTCATGATCGAGATCTTGTCCGCCCCGGCCAGCAGCAGCCGGCGGGCGTCGTCGACCGAGCGGATCCCGCCACCCACGCTGAGCGGCATGAAGCAGACGTCGGCGGTGCGCGCGACCACGTCGAGAATGGTGCCGCGGTTCTCGTGGGAGGCGGTGATGTCGAGGAACATCAGCTCGTCCGCGCCGGCGGCGTCATAGGCCTGGGCCTGTTCGACGGGGTCGCCCGCGTCCACCAGATTGACGAACTGCACCCCCTTCACGACCCGGCCGTCTTTCACGTCCAGGCAGGGAATGAGGCGGACCTTCAAACTCACGCGGCAATCCCGAGCGCCTGGGTCGGGTCGATGGCGCCGTTGTAGAGGGCGCGGCCCAGGACGGCCCCGGCCACCGGCACGCCCTTGCGAGCCTTGAGCTTGACGATGTCGTCCACGGTCGCGAGGCCGCCGGCCGCGATGACCGGGATCGACACGGCGTCGGCCATGGCGCCGAAGGCCTCGACGTTGAAGCCCATGACGGTGCCGTCGCGGTCGATGTCGGTGACGATCAGCGCGGCGACGCCCGCGTCCTCGAACCGCTTGGCGACGGTGATGGCGTCCAGGTCGCTGTCGGCGGTCCAGCCATCGACGGCGACCTTGCCTTTGCGGACGTCGACGCTGACGGCGATCTGCTCGGGCCAACGCTTGGCGGCGTCGAGCACGATCTTGGGATCCTTCACCGCGACGGTGCCCAGGATGACGCGGGAGACGCCCGCCTCGATCCAGCGCTCCACGTCCTTCAGCGTGCGGATGCCGCCGCCCAACTGGACCGGCACGGACACCGCCGAGAGGATGGCCTCGACGCCCGGGGCGTTCACGGCCTTGCCCTGCACCGCCCCGTTCAGGTCCACCACGTGGATCCAGTGGAAGCCGGCCTCGACGAAGCTCCTCGCCTGGGCGGCGGGATCAGCGTTGAACACGGTGGCCGTGGAGAGGTCGCCGTGCAGGACGCGCACGCACTGGCCGTCCTTCAGGTCGATGGCAGGGTAGAGGATCAAGGGCGCCACTCCAGGAAGTCGGCCAGGATCTTGAGGCCGGCGGCTTGTGATTTTTCGGGGTGGAACTGCACCCCAGCGATGTTGCGCCGGGCCACGGCCGCGGGGAAACGCCCGCCGTGGTCGACATAGGCCGCCACGTCCGCCGCGTCAGCCGGGAACATGGCGAAGGAGTGGGTGAAATAGACCGGGGCGCCGGCCTTGGGCGCCGCCAGCAGCGGCAGGTCGGTCACGTCTTCCAACGTGTTCCAGCCCATGTGGGGCACCTTCAGGGCCGGATCGGACGGCGCGATGCGGCGCACGTCCGCCTCGATCCAGCCTAGGCCGGCGGTCTCGCCGAACTCGAGCCCGCGGCTCGCGATGAGCTGCATGCCCACGCAGATGCCAAGGAAGGGAACGCCGCGATCCTGGACGGCGCGGTTCATCGCCTCGATCACCCCGGTCCGCTCGCTGAGCGCGGCCATGCAGGCGGCGAAGGCGCCGACGCCCGGCAGGACGATGCGGTCCGCCTTGGCCACGGTCTCAGGATCGTTGGTCACGACGATGTTCGCCGTCCCGGCCGCAGCGCGGACGAGAGCCTTTTCGGCCGAGCGAAGGTTGCCCGACCCATAGTCGATCAGGGCGACGGTCTGCATGGATGGTCCTTACAGCACGCCCTTGGTGGAGGGGGCATGGCCGAGGGTCTTGGGGTCCAGCTCGGCCGCCTGGCGGACGGCGCGGGCCAGGGCCTTGAAGCCGCTCTCGGCGATGTGGTGGCTATTGTCGCCGTAGAGGGTTTCCAGGTGCACGCAGGCGCCGCCGTTCATGGCGAAGGCGTGGTGGAATTCCTTGAACAGCTCGGTGTCCATGTCGCCGACCTTCGGCGTCTTGAACGCGACCTTCCAGATCAGATAGGGCCGGTTCGAGAAGTCGATGGCGCAACGGGTCAGGGTCTCGTCCATCGGGATGTAGGCGTGGCCGAAGCGGCGGATGCCCTTGAACCCGTCCAGCGCCTCCTTGATGGCCAGGCCCAGCACGATCCCGGTGTCTTCCACCGTGTGGTGCATGTCGATGTGCAGGTCGCCCTTGGTCTCAACCTCGAGGTCGATGCCGCCGTGGCGGGCGAAGCTGTCGAGCATGTGGTCGAAGAAGCCGATGCCGGTCGAGACCTTGGACACGCCGGTTCCGTCCAGATCCACGACGACGCGGATCTGGGTTTCCTTGGTGTTGCGGACCACTTCGGCCGTACGGCTCATCGCTGCTACAGTCCCTTCGACGCGGCCAGCTCGCGCAGGGAGACCTGCGGCCGCGGCCCATAGTGCGAGATCACCTCGGCGGCGGCGATCCCGGCCAGCCGGCCGCAGTCGTGCAGCGACCGACCCTGGGACAGGCCGAAGAGGAACCCGGCCGCGTATTGGTCGCCCGCGCCGGTGGTGTCCACGACTTTTTCGACCGGCTCGGCGGGGATGTGCAGGGTCTCACCCTTGGCGAGCACGACCGAGCCCTTTTCGCTGCGGGTGACGGCGGCCAGGTCGCAGTGGCGGAGCAGCTGTTCGCAGGCCTCGTCGAAGTCAGCGGTCTCGTAGAGGGCCAGCAGCTCGGCCTCGTTGGCGAACAGCAGGTCCACCTGGCTCTCGATGAAGCCCTTCAGGCCGCCGCGGTGCCGCTCGACCACGAAGCTGTCGGAGAGGGTAAGGGCGATCTTGCGGCCGGAGCCGTGGGCCAGGGCGGCGGCCTTGGCGAAGGCGCGGCGGGCGGCCTCGGCGTCGAACAGGTAGCCCTCGAGGTAGACGATCTTGGCCGCCTCGACGGTGGCGGCGTCCACGTCGGCGTCGGTGAATTCGACCGAGGCGCCCAGGAAGGTGCACATGGTGCGCTGGGCGTCGGGGGTGACGTTGATCATCGACACGGCGGTCGCGGGACCGCCAACCAGGGGGGCGTTCTCGAACCGGGCGCCGATGGCGCGCATGTCGTGGGCGAACACCCGGCCCAGCTCGTCGTCGGCGACCTTGCCCATGAAGGCGCCCTTGCCGCCGAAGCTGGCCAAGCCGGCGATGGTGTTGGCCGCGGAGCCGCCCGAGGCTTCCACCGCCTGGTTCATCTTGGAATAGAGGCTCGCCGACTGGACGGGATCGACCAGCATCATCGCGCCCTTGGTCAGGTTGTTCTCGGCCAGCCAGGCGTCGGTCGCCGGGGCGATCACGTCGACGATGGCGTTGCCGATGGCGGCGACGTCGTAAAGGTCGGGCATGGGGGGTGAATTCCCTCGGGGGTTAGGGGGCTGCGACTTACAGGCAAAGGGGGCGGGAGGCTACCCGCTGGGGTTTAAGCGGCCTTTAGCGCCAGGCCGGCCTGGAGGACGCCCAGCAGTTCGCCGACCTGGATCGGCTTGCCGACGACGCCGTCCATCCCGGCCGCGAGATAGGCGTCGGTCTCATGGCTCATCACGCTGGCGGTGACCGCGATGATGGGGGTCCGGGGCCGGCCCCGCTGGCGCTCGAGCGCCCGGATCTGGCGCGTGGCCTCCAGGCCGTCGGTTCCCGGCATGTGGATGTCCATGAGAATGGCGTCCCACGGCTCGGTCGACCAGGCCGCCACCGCTTCGGCGCCGTCCATCACGCTTTCCGAGGCGATCTCGAACTGCTGAAGAAGGGACTGTAGCACCAGCCGGTTGTTGGCGTTGTCGTCGACCACGAGGACCCGCAGCTGTCCGGCGTCGTGGGGCGCGGCCTGGCGCTCGGCCGCCTCGGCCACCGCAGCCGTGGCCGGCATCGGCAGGCGCAGTTCGAAGCGGGAGCCGACGCCGATGGCCGAGGTCAGCCCGATCTCGCCGCCCAGCAGGATCGCCAGTTCGCGACAGATCGCCAGTCCCAGGCCCGATCCGCCCGCCAGGCGGGTCATGGAGCCATCGACCTGAACGAAGGGTTCGAAGACCTCGCCGCACATCTCCGGAGGAATTCCGACGCCGGTGTCCCAGATGCTGCAGCGCAGGTCATCGCCCGCCAGTACGATGTCGATCCCGACCTCGCCGCGGACGGTGAATTTGATGGCGTTGGCGACCAGGTTGGACACGATCTGACGCAGCTTCACCGCGTCGCCCAGCCGCGCGCTCGGCCCGTCGGCGGCGAAGGTCAGCTTGAAGCCCAGCCCCTTCTCCCGCGCCAGGGGGGCGTAGATGCGCTCGATACCGGAGGCGAACTCGCCGGCGTCGAACGGCTCGACGTGGGTCTCCATCCGGCCGGATTCGATCTTCGAGATGTCGAGGACGTCGTTGATGATGTCGAGCAGGGATCCGGCGGAGGACTGGATCAGGCCCAGGCGCTCGCGCTGCGCCCGTGACAGCGGGTGGTGGTCCATCACCTGGGCCATGCCCATCACCCCGTTGAGGGGGGTGCGGATCTCGTGGCTGATCGTGGCCAGGAACTCCGACTTGGCGCGGCTGGCCGCCTGCGCCTTGGTCGCCATTTCGCTGAGTTCCTGGGTTCGGGCCTGCACCCGGGCCTCAAGTTCGCGGTTGGCCTCCTCGACCTCGCCCGTCCGGGTGCGCAGGGCGGCGGCGAGCTCGGCGTTCTCGAGACCGAGGGTGATGGTGTTGATCAGCAGCCGATGGTTCGAGGCGTGGGCGATGATCATCACGACCCAGAAGACCAGGCCGAGAACGCCCAGCACGGGATCCGCGCCGTCATCCAGGAGGAGGATCACGCTCGCGGGAACCAGCATCAGGCTGATGTAGATGCGACCGGCCCACAGCCGCGGCGACAGCACCCCGACCGCGCCGCCGGTGAGGGCCGACAGCACCACCAGGATGGTGAACTTCTGCGCCAGGGTCTCGACGGGCAACCGGATGCTGGCCAGGGCGGTCCAGAGACCGGCTGTGAGGATCAGGAACAGGATCGGCGCGACTTCACGACGACGGAGGCTCTCGATCGTCTCCGCCGGATCGTCGAGAGCGCCTCGGACCCGCAGACACAGGACCAGGCGAATGGAGAGAACAGCCAGGCCCAGCAGAAACCACGCGCCGTACCAGTCCGGGTCCGTGCGGCTGCCCGCGATGGCGATTCCGGCGGACGCCGCCAGCTGGGTGGCGAGGTTGGGCAGCGCATGGCGGCTGGCCGCGCGGATCGTCGCGCTATGGATCGGTTCGGGATAGGCGGCGCCGATCCGCATCGGGTCTTGACCAGTTCCAGCAGCGCCCCGGCGAAGTCCGACGGCGCAGTTCGAAGAACGAGGCTATGTCTGCAAGGCTAAGCTTCCCTTAAATGTGGGAATTCCCGCAGGGCCACGTCACCCAAACTGGGGCGCACGCTCGGCGAGTGATTTGAGCCCAAGCGATCCTGGGTTACAAGGATTTCCATCATGCCGTTAGGTTGCCAGCTCGACAGTTAGCGACGACACCCAGATTTTTAGTTCGAGCTCCGAAGCGCAGTAGATTCCACCCTGCCGGGCCGCACGAAAGCGAGTAACGTATCGCTGGATCTATTTTCACAGACGCGAATGCAAATAATAGTGAAACAAATTGAGATTTTAATTCGAAATAGTTTTTGAATTTAGATAACAACACCAAGCGGTAAGATAGTGGGCGAGAGAAAAAAACGAAAAAAGCAGGATAGGGCTGTTAGCTAAGCCTTGTGTTTACTGTGATGGACTGCGACCAACTTCCACACTGGAACACATGCCGCCTAGGTCGATGTTTTTCAAAAAGCATCGGCCCAAGGGTCTCGAGTTTCCTAGTTGCCAAAAATGCAACGAGTCCACAAAGAATAGTGATCATTTAGCAGCATATTTGAGTCGAGTTGAGCTAGTCCACCCCGATAACGAAGGTATGATTGATCAAGTCAAATATTTGTCAGGAATAAAAAACAACGACCCCGAGCTATTGAAAGAAATGATTCCTGGTCCCGCAGGCTGGCAGGCTTCCGTTGCTCACCGGGTTCCTATTGGGAAGTATGCGCTCTACGTTGATGGTCCAAGAGTGGCGCATCACACGAGTATTTTTGCGGCAAAGTTCGGCTTTGCCATGCACTACGAGCGCACGGGATTGCCCGTGCCAAAAGGTGGCGGTGTCGCAGCACGATGGTTTTCAAATTCAGAAATAATCGAAGGTCGCCTACCTCCAGCTATGTGGAAAATGTTTCAGAACCCTAAGACCCTTAGACAGGGGCGGTTTAATGTGGAGGATCAGTTCCAGTATGACTTCATATCCAAGGGAGATAATTCAGTCGTAATGTGTCTCGGACGTATAAGAACTTCATGTGCTATTCTTGCAATAACTTGCACAAGCACAGATTTTTTTGACGAAGAGATGGTTAAAGATTTGAAGATCTGGAAGCCGGGTGATTTCGCAGAGTGAAATCTAGCCGCCCCAGCTTTTGCTGCCGGCGTAGCTGCGGCTGGCCATGCGGCCACCGAAGCCGCCACGGCTGATGACGGACGAGCGGGTGATCGCCTTCTCGGGGCCGCGGGCGATGTCGGGGGCGTCGAAGCCACGCTGGCCGATGCGCGTGCGGCCCGACGAGTAGTCGGTCCAGACCCGCCCGCCGTTGGGCGTGTAGAAGCCGCCGTCGCGCCAGTCGCGATAGAGACCCCGGCCGCCCCAGCCGCCGTCCAGCATCCGACCGACCACGAAGCCGGCGACCAGC
>JAIXTR010000327.1 GCA_027483845.1 Caulobacteraceae bacterium
AGGTCGATCCGGCGGGTCCACATGCGCGTGTGCGCCCGCTCCTCGGCGTTGGTCCCGATCAGCGGCGGGTTCGGCGTGACCTCTTCCAGGTACTCGCAGATGGCGGTGATCTCGGCCAGCACGGCCCCACTCTCCAGGGCCAGCGCCGGGGTCTGGCCGGCGGGATTGACCGCCAGGTAGGGTTCCCGACGGTTCTCTCCGCCGCGCAGGTCGATCTCGATCCGGTCGATCTGCAGACCCTTCTCGGCGATGAACATCTTCACCACGCGCGGGTTCGGCCCAATGGAATCGTAGAGCTTCATGACGTCCCCTTCCCTGTTCTCTGAATTGTGACCTTAGCCCCGGCCGACGCGTCGCCACAGGGTGGAATCGCGCCTTCGATCGGCGTATAACGTCGGTCCATGAAAGAGCGCAGCTTCCGTGAGGATCTGAGAGGCTCTGATGAGAGTCTCGACGATCTCCTGACGCGTCTGAAGGCTCAGCTATCGCGGCCCCGGACGCATCCCAGACGCAATCCGCCCAAGGACTTCGACCACGTCGTCTCGTCCCGAAGACCCCGGGGCGGCGCCGGCGGCGCCGAGGCCCCGCTGCCCAAACCGGACCGCGGCCTGGCCGACTGTCACGCGCCCTAGGATCCCCCGACCAAGCGCTTGATGGTGAAGTTGGAGGCCATGACGCAGCGCGCCACACCGCGCGGCGCGCCGACGGTGGCCGGTTGGCCGGGGCCGGGGTTGAAGTACCACTCACCCTTCGGCGTGGTGATCTTCAAGGTCTTGGGGCTGGTGAACTGGCAGACGGGATAGACCTCGGTCCCCCAGCCCGCGCCGTAGCGCAGCGAGCGGCAGTCCATGTGGCCGAACTGCCGGGCGAAGGTGACGCCCTCGTAGAAGGTGGCCTTCTTCACCGTCAGGCCCTGGGCCTCGAACTGCGCCTTGCTCAGGCTCGGACAGGGCGGACCGTCCACCGCCGCCTCTCGCGCCAGGAACATCGCCGCGTCACGCTTGCCCAGATAGCTCTGGCCCAGCAGCCAGCCGGGCAGCGCCACGGCGATCAGGGCGGCGACGCCCAGGGTGATCTTCTGGCCGGTGGTGAGCCGACGCCTGCGTATACGCGACATGCCGAACACTCCAGGACGCTTACGATTTACGTTCGTAAAGCCAGCGGGCCGGCCGCGCCACCGAAACCTAGGCGGCGACCTTCTGCGGCGCCTTCGCCCCCTGCCCGACCGGATTGCTGAAGCGCAGCACCCCATCCTCCAGCTTGGCGTAGCGAAGGTTCATCAGGTCCTTGGCGTAGTTCTGGTCCAGCCGCCACGGCGCCTTGTTGCCCTGCTTCGGGAACTTGGCCATCGCCCGCTGGACGTAGCCCGACGAGAAGTCGAGCCAAGGCTCGAAAGTAACGGTCGGATCGGTGTTGACCGGGGTGACCTGCCGGCGGCCGGTGGCCCTCATGTGATTCAGCACGCGACATACGTACTCGCACGTTAAGTCGCACTTCAGCGTCCAGGAGGCGTTGGTGTAGCCGAAGGCCGAGGCCATGTTCGGCACGCCCTCGTACATCATGCCCTTGTAGGACAGGGTCTGGGACGCATCGACCGGCTTGCCGTCGACGCTGACCTCGATCCCGTTCCAAACCTCCAGCACCAGGCCGGTGGCGCTGACCACCACGTCGGCCTCGATCTCCTCGCCTGACTTCAGGCGGATGCCGGTGGGGGTGAAGGTCTCGATGTGGTCGGTGACGACCGACGCGCGCCCGCTCTTGATCTCGCGGAACATGTCCGCGTCCGGCACCAGGCAGAGACGCTGGTCCCAGGGATTGTACGTAGGCGTGAAGTGCTTATCGACATCGTAGTCCGGGCCCAGTTGCTCGCGGACCATCTTCAGGATGTTGGCCTTCACGGCCGCCGGCTTTTCGCGAGCCAGTTTGAAGAAGTACATGCCGAACAGGATGTTGCGCATCCGGACGATGTCGTAGGCCAGCTGGCCCGGCAGCCACTTGCGCAGAGTGTTGGCCATCTTGTCCTCGGCCGGGCGGCTGACGACGTAGGTGGGCGAGCGCTGCAGCATGGTGACGTGAGCCGCGGTCTTGGCCATCTCCGGCACCAGGGTGACGGCGGTGGCGCCCGAGCCGATGACCACGACCTTCTTGCCGCTGTAGTCCAGGTCCTTGGGCCACTTCTGCGGATGGACCAGGGCGCCTTGGAAGGTGTCGACGCCGGGGAAGTCCGGGGTGTAGCCGCCGTCGTAGGAGTAGTAGCCGCCGCAGAGGAACAGGAAGTTGCAGGTGAACCGGGTGACGCCGCCCGCGACCTCGGCCTCGACCGTCCAGACCGCGGCCTCGCTGGACCAGCTCACGCGCTTGACCTTGTGGCCGTAGCGGATGTGGCGGTCGATGCCATGCTCGGACGCGGTGGTGCGAACGTAGTTCAGGATGGACGGCCCATCGGCAATCGCCTTGGCCTCGGTCCACGGCTTGAAGGCGTAGCCCAGGGTGTACATGTCGCTGTCCGAGCGGATGCCCGGATAGCGGAACAGATCCCAGGTGCCGCCGATGGCGTCGCGGCCTTCGAGGATGGCGAAGGAGCGGTCCGGGCAGGCCGTCTTCAGATGATAGCCCGCGCCCACGCCGGACAGGCCGGCCCCTACGATCACCACGTCGAAGTGCTCGGTCGTCATACGGAATCCGCCCCTTGGTCTTTGGGGCGACCATAACTGATCGACGTTCACATACCAGCGCAAATGCTGACGCAGGGTCAGCCCAAACGGCTAGGACAAGGCGGCCAGAGCGTTGTGGTCGACGATGTGGTCCGCAGCGCTGCCCAGCATCTGCATGAACATGTCGTCGCCGCGCGGCGTCTGCACCACCACCATCGAGGCGAAGAAGGCCGTCAGGAACAGCTGGAAGGCGCCGACGGCATAGTCCCGCCGGAGGTCATCCATGCTGTAGCCGGTGACGCCCAGCCGGGTCAGTTCGGCCAGGTACTGCGCCAGCAGCTCGGCCTCGTTCGCCCGCCGTACGTCCGGCGTAAGCGCGCCCGCCAGGAAGTAGGCGACGTCGGTGGCGCCCGCCGCATAGCTGAACGACTGCAAGTCCAGGACGGTGACGGGGTGACCGCCGGCGGGCGTGCCGAACATCATGTTGTCGGGGC
>JAIXTR010000378.1 GCA_027483845.1 Caulobacteraceae bacterium
CGGAGCGCCTGGGTCCAGTCCATGATGCGGGCCTGGCCCTCGGTGACGCTGGCGGTCCCGAGGGATTCGAAGCGCGGCTCGATCAGGCGCCAGCGGCGGTCCTGGTACACTGCGGCCTGGGCGGTGGTGCGCTGGATCAGCCGGCCCGCCTGGTCGCGCCGGTAGATGGTCACCTTTTCGAGGCTGCGGCCATCGGGGTCCCGCGGGACGGCCACCACCAGCTCGTCGCCGACCCGGAAGGTCATGGGGTCGATGACCTTGGACGGATCCTTGGGCGAGCTGGCCTGCCACCAGGTGGAGAGGATCTGGTCAGTGCGCGGGGCGATCTGGAGGCCGATAAGCAGTTGGACCAGGGTGAGCGCGACAGCCGCCGGCGCGGCCATGGCCGTCAGGCGATAGGCCGAGAAGCCGGTCGAGCGCATGGCCGTGACGGCGCTGTCGCCCGCCAGCTTGCCGAAGGCGAACAGAGCGCCGGCCAGGACGGCGAGCGGCGCGGCCTGTTCGATAAGGCGGGGCAGGCGCAGCATGGCGTAGTAGCCGACGCCGGCGGCGCCAAGGTCGCGGTCCAGGATGTCGTTGGTGACGTCCAAGAGGTCGAGGATCTGGAGGATGCCCACCAGCGCCAGCAGGGCGATCAGGATCCGACCGCCCATCAGCTTCAAGAGGTAGCCGCCCAGGGTCATGCCGGGGCTCCGGCGGCGGCCTTTTTCTTCATCCGCATCCGAGCCATGGCGGCGCTGAGATGTTCCATCAGCTGGCCGATGGGCGTTTCGCCTGGCCGTTTGCGGCTGGTGATGAAGACGGTGAGTGCGATGGCGCCGAAGATCAGGAACGGACCGCCGACGGCCAGTTCAGGCGAGACGCGGCCCTTTTCCGCCAGACCCTGGCCCAGCTGGACCATGTGGTGGAAGGCCAGCAGCAGCAGGCCGCCGACGATGGCGCCGGGTGCGCGCCCGCTGCGCTTGGCCGAGAGACCCAGCGGCACAGCCAGCAGCGGCAGCAAGGGCAGGGAGAGGGCGCGGGCCAGGCGGCCGTAGAGCTCAGCCTTGAGGGTCTGCTTCGGGATGGTCGAGGCGCCGCTGTGGGCCTGATTCCAGAGTTCGAACAGGGTCAGCTCGCGCTCGTCGCCGCCCCGGGCGCGCAGCAGCTTGGCCGGGCCGGTCATGGGGAGCTGCATGGTGAAGGTCTTGAAGCTGAGGACTTCGGGCCGGCCCTGGTCGTTGAACCGCAACTGCTGGCCGTTCTGAAGCTCGAGGCGGACGTTCTGGCCGTCGTTGGTGCGGCGCACCTCGGCCATCTGGGCGGTGGTGATCTCTTCCTTGCCCTTGTCGGTCATGCGCCGGATGAAGATGCGCGAGAGCTGCTGTCCCGCCGCATCCGCCTCGTCCGTGGTCATGGTGAGGTTCTTGGATGGCGCCAGGATCGTCTCGGCTGGCACCAGACCATTCCAGCCGGCGTTCTGAGCCGTGTGCAGGACCGCGCGGTAGGCGTAGCGGCTGTAGGGCTGCAGGAAGCCGAACACCAGCAGACTCACCGCCGTCAGGGCCGCCGCCAGGCAGAGATAGGGCGCCGCCAGCCGGGTGAGGGACACGCCCGCCGCCAGCAGGGCGTCGATCTCGGACGACTGGTTCATCCGGTTCACCACCACCACCAGCGCCAGGAAGAAGGCGGCGGGCAGGGTCAGGCCCAGGTAGTGCGGCACCAGGTTCACGGCCAGCTGGGCGACGAAGCCGAAGCGGTCGCTGGACGCCGACAGCATGTCGAGCAGGCGCAGGATCCGCTCCAGCAGGAGCGCGATCAGGGTGATGCCCATCGCTCCCACCATCGGCCAGAACGCCAGGCGGAGCAGGTAGCGGTCGATGAGACTCAAAAGGTCCCCCGGAATGCGGCGGTCATGCCCGCCAGCGGGCGGCGAAATCGGCGGCGAGCGCCGTCGCCTCCTCCTCGCGCAGTGCGACGTGCGACGCAAGCGCCGGAGGGCCGGGCCAGCCTGCATCCTTGAAGACGTGGCCGCCGTGCGCCCGCTCGCCGTCGTAGCGCGGGATCACATGGAAATGGACGTCGGGATCCACCATCATCAGCATGAGGTAGTTGATCCGCTCGTAGGCGACAGTGTGGCGGAGCAGGGCTTCGATGCCATCCACGGCGGACTTCATGTCGGCGAAGGCGTCGGGCGCAAGATCGGAGAAGGCCGTCGCGGGCTGCTTGCAGACCAGCACCAACGCGCCGTACGTCGGTTGCTGTGGCCGCAGGAGCACCAGCCAATGGGCCGTCTCGGCGACAAGCGTGTCGGGATAGCCGAATTTGCGGGCTGTGGCGTTCGTCACGATCTGTCCGTGCCAGGTGAGCGGTCAGGCCGCTTGTGGATCATAGGGAGCCGGCGCTGACCATGAAAGGCCGAACGGCTGCAATCGCCATCGCCGCCAGCCTGCTGGCCGCGGGGCCGGCGCTGGCGGATCAGGGATGCGCGGGCCTGCGGGGGCCGTCGTCGTCCAAGCTCAATGTCCTTGTCGCGGGCGTGAGGCCCCCCAAGGGCGAGGTGGCAATCACCATCTATCCCGACGACCGACGCCGGTTTCTGGCCAAGGGTGGAAAGCTGGCGCGGCAGCGGGTCAGGGCCGCCGCGTCGGTGCGGACCTGCTTCTGGCTGCCGCCCGGGGCCTATGCGGTGGCGGTCTATCACGACCAGGACGGCGACCGGGACTTCGATCGCACCCTGGTGGGCCTCCCCGCCGAAGGGTTCGGCTTCTCGAACGATCCCGACACCAAGACGGGCCTGCCGTCGCTCGCCGCGGTGCGGTTCCGCCTGGGCGCGGGCGAGCGACAGATTTCGATCCAGATGAAGTACCTGCGCTAGCACAGCACGAAGCTCCCCAGCGGCTCGACGGTGAGGGCCGGGGTGATTCCGCGCGCCCGGACGGTGGTGCGGAACCCTGCGCCATCGCGGGCGATCTCGATCTCGTTCCAGCGCGCCGGTTCCCCGTGACCCCCGGCGGGGGTGGAGGCGGCCGGCGTCGCCAGGATGGGGATGGGCCCCAAGGGGCCGGGGACGCGGGTCAGCAGCGCCTGGTGCGCGTGGCCGTGAAGGATCAGTTCGGCCCCTGTCTCGGCCAGCATGGCGCGCAGTTGGCCGGCGTCGGTCAGCGCCTTGCGTCCGGCCACGACGCCCGGTGCGACCGGATGGTGCAGCAGTACGACGCGGTAGAGGCCGCGCTCGCCGGTCTCGCGCAGCAGGGCGGCGGCCCGGGTGATCTGGGCCGATCCCAGAGCGCCCTGGGCTAGGTGCAGAGCGGTGGGGACTGCGGAAGACAGGTTGACCAGCGCCAAGGGGCCGCGGACGCGGAGGTACGGGAACCCGGCGGCGTCGCCGTCGCCCAGCCAGGGCGCCCAGGGGGCGAAGCTTTTGGGCGCGCCGGCGGCGCTGAGCGCGTCGTGATTCCCCGGGCTGACCGTGACATCGGCAGGATCGCCGAGGCGCTGCAGCCAGGTCCGCGCGGCGGCGAACTCCTCCGGTGTGGCGAAGTTGATCACGTCGCCGGTGATCGCCACATGATCGGGGGCCTGGGCCAGCACGTCGGCGGCGATGGCGTCGAGGACGGGCTGGAGATGGCGACGCTGCTTGCGCCGCCAGGCGAAGCGGCTCAGCAGCCGTTTCGAGGCGACGTCGCCCCAACGGAACGGCAGGGGCGGCGGCGGCAGCTGCAGATCCGACAGATGGGCGAGACGGAAACCGGTCACGAGCTTTCCTAACGGAACGGCGCTCGGTATCAGGTTCCGTTGATTTGCGTGAGAGGCGCGCGAGCTTTTGCAGACCACGGTTCAGACGGACGCAGCGCCCGCGGGCTTGATCCTGGGGACAGGCGAGGTCCGCATTTGGGGCATGACGGCCCGCGAGCGGCTGCGGCGCACCTTTGCGCGGGCCAAGCTCAGCGTGGTCGACGCGGCCCCGACGTCGGGCGGCGTCGTGCTGGCCCTGGGCGGCTGGGTCTATGACGAGGCGCTGCTGGCGACCCTCGCCAAGCGTCCGGACTCGGTGCTGATCGCCGACGACGGCGAGGCGGTGGCGGCCCACGTTCCGGCGGCGCGGGTGGCCGAGGCGTCGGCGGCGTTGGAGCGCGGAGCGGACCCCGGCGGTCTGCAGCGGCTTTCGCTGGCGGAGCTGTCGTACAACGAGGCCCTGCGCAAGCGTGAGCCGCCGGTGCTGGTGCGCCTGACCCCCGACAACGTGCGCGCCGTGGAGGCCCGCACCTTCGCCGGCTCGTACAAGGGGGTCACGGATGTGGTCACCAAGTACTGGTGGCCGGTTCCGGCGCGGATCGTCACCCGCTGGTGCGCGGTCGCCGGGTTTTCGCCCAATCAGGTGACATTCGTCGGCTTCCTGATGGTGCTGGCCGCCTTCTGGCTGTTCTGGCACGGCCACTTCGGCTGGGGCCTGGTCTGCGCCTGGATCATGACCTTCCTCGACACCGTCGATGGCAAGCTGGCGCGCGTGACCCTGACGTCGTCGGCGATCGGCAACGTCTTCGACCACGGCATCGACCTGATCCATCCGCCGTTCTGGTGGTGGGCCTGGTACGTGGGCTGTTTCGGGGTTGCGACGATCACCCCCGACCTCGCCGGCTACGGCCTGCTCGTCATCCTCGTCGGCTACGTCGTCCAGCGGGTCTTCGAAGGCGTCTTCATGCGCCGCTATGGCTTCCACGTTCATTCGTGGCGGCCGTTCGACAGCTTCTTCCGCCTGATCACCGCGCGGCGGAACCCGAATTTGTTGATTCTGACGCCGGCCGCGCTGCTGGGCGTGCCGCAGATCGGTTTTCATCTGGTGGCGCTCTGGACCGCCCTTAGCCTCGTGGTCCACGGGGTGCAGCTGGTCCAGGCGTTGGCGACCCCGCGCGAGCGCGTGGTGTCCTGGCTGTCGCGGTGATTCGCGCCGGACTTATCTGGAACCAGCATAGCCACCGGAACCGGGGCGCTGGCCGCGCGCCCCTGCCGGAGGACGTGGTCGATATCGTGCCGGAGGAGCCCAGCCATCTGATGGCAGGCCTGCGCCGACTGGCGGCGGACGGCGTCGAACTGGTGGTGATCGACGGCGGCGACGGTACGGTGCGCGAGGTGGTCACGCGGCTGCCGGAGGCGTTCGAGGGCCGAATCCCGCGCCTGGCGGTGCTGCCGAACGGCAAGACCAACGCTCTGGCTCTCGACATCGAGTCGCCGCTTGGGACGACGCTGGAGGACATCCTGGCGTCCGCTGCGGCCTGCAAACCGACCAAGCGCCGGCAATGCCTGGAGGTCGTCCGCGACGGTGAGACTGCGCCGGAGCGCCGCGGCTTCCTGTTCGGCGTGGGCGCCTTTGTGCGGGCGACCAAGCTGGCGCAGAAGAACCATGGGCGCGGCTTCATCGATGACGCCGCCGTGGGCCTGACCCTGGCCGGCGGCCTGGCGCGTACCCTACTGGGCGGCGCGGGCGACCGTTGGCGCCGTGGCGAGGCGGCGACGCTGTCGATCGGCGCGACGCCGGAGGAGCGCCAGTGGTTCCTGGTGATGGCCTCGACGTTCAAGCGCTTCCCGCTGGGCCTCAAGCCCTACGGCGAGCCCCGGGAGGGGTTGAAGGTGCTGTCGGTGGAAGCGCCACCCCGGCGCCTGCTGCGGGCCCTGCCGACCATCATCGGCGGCCAGGATGCGCCGTGGCTGGCGGCGAGTGGTTATCGCCGTCATGACGTGACGGGCTTTGGTCTCCGCTTCGAGGGTGATTTCGTCCTGGACGGCGAACCCTATAGGGGCGGTGACCTGACCATCCGCCAGGGGCCATCGCTGGAATTCGTCGTTCCGTGAGCGAGGCTCTGCTCCAGCGGGTCGAAGCGGAGCTGGCGAGCCCGGCCCCCGAGGCTGTGGTCGCCCTGGCGGCGGCCTTGGCCGAGCCCGGCCGGGACGCGGCGGTCCTCTACTATGGCTCGACCCTGCGGACGGGCGACCTGACCGGAATCCTGGACTTCTACCGCCTGACCTATCGCTCGCATCGGCGAGGCCTGCGCGGCCTCATCGAACGGGCGCTGTGGCCCGAGGTCAGCTATTACGAGATCGACGTCGCCGGCCGGACGCTACGGGCCAAGGTGGCGACCTTGCCGCTGTCGACGTTCGCACGCGCCGCGAGGGGGGCGACGCTGGACACCACGATCTGGGCGCGGTTCGTGCAACCTGCCCAGCGGGTCTGGGTCGCCGATGCGGAGGCGGCCGCGCAGGTTGCGGTCGCCGTGTCGGGCGCCGTGGTCACCGCCAGCCGCTTTGCCGCCGCCCTGGGCCCCGGCGAGGGGCGCGCGGACGACTTCTGGCTGGCGCTGTTCCGGCGGACCTATGCGGCAGAGTTCCGGGTCGAGAGCACCGATCGGGCGGGGACGGTGCTGTCAGCGGACGCCGGGCGCTATGCCGAGGTGCTGCCGTTGGCCTGGCAGGCGGGCGGGGTCGCCTTCGAGACCGACGGCGTGGTGCTCAAGCCCGCGAAACAGGGCTTGCCGGGTTGGACCTGGCCGAGCCTGGCCGGCAAGCCGCTCAACATGGCGCGGATACTGAAAGCCGCCTTCACCTTCGACGGCGCCGCGCGCTATGCCGCCTACAAGGTCGAGCGGCACACGGGGATCGAGCTGACCGTCACGCCGTTCCGCGAGCGCCATCCGTTTCTGGCGGCGCCCGGTGCATGGCTGGAACTGAGACGCCGGCAGCGCGAGCGCCGCAGGCCGAGCGCCTGACGGCTCAGGCCGAGGCGCGACGGGGGCGCTGGAGCAGGCCGTACTCGAGGCCGAGGCGCTCGAAGATATCCAGCACCGCGTCGATCTGTTCGGCTGTATGGGCCGCGCTGACGCTGGAGCGCAGGAGCGACTTGTTTTCAGGGGTGGCCGGCGGGATCGCCAGGTTCAGGTAGACGCCGTTGACGAGCAGGGCGTTCCACATGGTCACGGCCATGGCCTGATCGGGCATGACGACGGCGGTGATCGGGCTGGCGTGCGGTCCGACCGCATAGCCCATGTCGCGCAGACCGTCGTAGAGTCGGTCGGCGTTGTCGGCGAGCTGGGTGCGGAGGCTGGAGTCCTCCTCCAGGCGCTTCAGGGCCGTCAGGGTCGAGGCGATCACCGCCGGCGGCAGCGAGGCGGTGAACATGTAGGGCCGGCTGACGATGCGCAGCAGGTCGAAGTTCTCTTCGTCCGACACCAGGAAGCCGCCCACGGCGCCCAGGCTCTTGGAGAAGGTGCCGACGATGAAGTCGACGTCCTCTTCGACGCCGGCGGCCTCGGCCAGGCCGCGGCCCTTTTCACCGAGGACGCCCATCGAGTGGGCTTCATCCACCAGCAGGTAGGCGCCCATTTCCTTTTTGACGGCGACCATTTCCTTGAGCGGCGCGACGTCGCCGATCATGGAATAGATGCCCTCGACGACGATGAGGCTGCCCTTCGCCTGGTCGCCCATGCGGCGCAGGCGCTTGTGCAGGTCTTCCGGGTCGTTGTGACGGAAGCGGATGACCTCCGCGCCCGAAAGCTTGGCGGCGTCGTAGATCGAGGCGTGGCTGTCGGCGTCGAGGATCAGGTGATCGCCCCGGCCCACCAGGCCGGAGATGCCGCCGAGGTTCGCCTGATAGCCGGTCGTGAAGACCATGGCGTGCTTGCGGCCGTAGAACTTCGCCAGCGCCGTCTCAAGCGCCGTGTGCCCGGCGAACGTGCCGTTGGCGAAGCGTGAGCCGGTGGTGCCCGTGCCCCATTGGCGCACCGCGTCCGCGGAAGCTTCAATGCAGGCGGGATCGAAAGTCAGGCCCAGGTAGTTATTGGTCCCGAGGAGGATGACCTTCTTGCCATCCAGCAGACCTTCCGTGGGCGACAGAACAGCGTCGAAACGAACAGCCGACGGGTCGGCGCCGGCCGCACGGATGCCATCCAAGGGGGCGCGATAGCCCAAGTGCTTGTCGAGCAGCGACATCCTTAAGCCTTCACCCGCAGCGTGTTGATGAGATCGGAGAGATCGCCGACCGTCTGCACGGTCGCCAGGCGATCAAGAGGAATCGACAGGTCGAACCGATCCTCAAGCTCCATGACGATGTTCATAAGCGCAAGTGAATCCACGGCGAGATCGCGGGCGATGTCGGTATCCGGGGTGACCTGAACGCTCCGGCCCAGGACCGTCTCGGCCGCTCGCGCGACTTCACGGACGGTCAAATCCGTCGCCAGTTCAACCATGCGCGAGCCCCCCATCGGCTCCAATGACTCTTAACGCCAAGCGGGTACCTAAGCCTGTCCGAGGTGTTTTTCCACCCGCGCGTGGCGAAAGCGGGTCACAAAACCGCAGCTAATGTTTCATCCATGCCGCATTGCGGTACCA
>JAIXTR010000351.1 GCA_027483845.1 Caulobacteraceae bacterium
CCGGGTCAGGTAGCCGGTAAGCAGCGGAATCCCGTTCTCGGTGACCTTGGCCAGGGTCCAGGCCGTATCGCAGGTCCGCGCGTCGCGGCCCGGCAGCCAGGACCGGTTCAGCGCCGTCGGTCCCCAGCCGTTGAACCGCCCGAGCAGCCCGCGGTCCGACAACTCCTGGGCCGTCAGTGCCCGGGGACGCGCCGCCGGACTCGGCGCGGCCCGGGCCTGCGCGGCGCGCGGTCCGGGCGGCGCGGCCGCCTCTGCGGCCCCGGCCGGCGCCAGTCCCAGCAACACCGCGACGAACAGGGCAAGGGAAATCGGGGCGCGCATTCCCGAACCATAACCCAGGCGCCGCCGTTGTCAGCAGCGCCGCGGCGCACCCCTTGACCTCGACACCCTACGCCCGCCCACTGGTGGCGGGGGATTCCAACACCATGGCGAGGGCGGGCGGCCTGGGGTCGCACCCATACATCGGGCTGTTCAGGGACCGGGGCGTCCGCACGCTCTGGGCCGGACAGGCGCTGTCCGATGCGGGCAGCGAGCTCTACCGCCTGGGCGCCATCTGGCTGGCCGTGGGCTTCGCCGGGGCCGACGCCGCCTGGCTGCCGATCGCGCAGTCCGCCGCCGCCCTGGCGTTCGCGCTGGGCGCGGGCGCGGTGGTCGATGGCTTGAGCGCGCGCAAGGTGATGATCTGGGCCGACCTGACCCGCGCCGCCGTCTCCGGCGCTGTGGTCGTGGCCGCCTTCACCATCGGGCTGTCGCTGCCCATCCTGATCGCGGCAGGCGTGCTGTTGGCGGCCATCCAGGCGGTGTTCGATCCGGCGCTGCAGGGGGTCGTGCCGCGCCTGGCGCCCGAGCCGCACCGCCTGCGCGCGCTCAATGGCCTCTTCGACGTCACCGGCCGACTGGCGGTGATCACCGGCGCGGGCCTGGCGGCCGCCATCGCCGCCGTCGCCCCAACCATCCACCTGCTCACCGCCAACGCCGCCAGCTTCCTGGCCTCGGCCGGGTCCATCGCCGCCGCCGGCCACCGGTTCGAGGGCGAGACCGCGCCCGCCGCCTCGGCCGCCACGGTGCTTCAGCGTATCGCCCGCGGCTGGCGCGCGGCGCGGGCGACGCCGGGGGCGCGGACGATCCTGGCCACGGCCGGCGTCTCCTACGGCACCCGGTCCCTGGGCTTCGCCCTGGGCGTGCCCCTGCTGCTGGCCCAGGGCGGGGTCGCCGGCGGTCTGCCCACCCTGGCCCTGATCATGGCGACCCAGGCCATCGGCGACGGCGCGACCAACCTGTTGACCGTCACCTGGCGCATCCGCAACCCCTGGCGATTCCTGTTCGTGGGCTACGTCCTGCGCGGCCTGGGCCTGGCCGCCATCGGGGCGGCCGCCCTGTTCGCGCCGCCCGCCGTCGCGCCCGCCGCCATGGCCGCGGGCGGCTTCGTCCTGGGCGTCGGCGGCTCCATGGCCTTCCTGCAGATGATGCCCTTCTTCCAGACCCGGATGGACGTGACCGACGCCACGGCGGTCTTCCGCCTGCGCTACGCCATCCTGTCGGGCGCCACCATGCTGGGCGCCCTTTGCGCCCCGGCCGCCTTCCGCCTCTGGCCCGTCGCCTGGGTGATCGTCGCCTGCGGGGCGGCCCTGACCCTGGCCGCCCTCTGGGGACTCCGCCGGGCCCCGCCCGAGCCCGCATGAGCGCGCCCCTCGCGCAGCTGTCATATTTGCGGCCTACTGCGGGCCAGGACGCTGTGACGGGGACGACGCGATGGCCTTGCCAATGACCGACCACCCCGCCCGCCGATCGCTGCTGGTCGGACTGACCGCGTTCGCCGCCGCCCGCCCCCTCGGCGCCCTCGCCCAGCCTGTCGCGCCACCCTCGATGGGCGCCCTGGCCCTGGGCGGCGTGGCGCTGAGCGGCGTCTATTCGGGCCACCTCCAGGGCGTCTGCACCAACGATCGCGACGCCATCTACTGGTCGATGACCACCAGCCTGGTGAAGACCGACACCACCGGCGCCGTCGTCCGCCAGATCCCGGTCCCCGGGCACCATGGCGACCTCTGCCACGTGGCCGGCCGGATCTATGTCGCGGTCAATCTGGGCCTGTTCAACGACCCGCAGAAGCGCGCGGACTCCTGGGTCTATGTCTACGACGCCCAGGACCTGTCGCTGGTCGCCCGCCATCCCGTCCCCGCCCTCGTCTATGGGGCCGGCGGCGTGGCCTTCGGCGACGGCCGCTTCATCGTCGTGGGCGGCCTGCCCGAGGGCGCCGCCCAGAACCAGGTCTATGCCTACGGCCCGGACTTCCAGGCCGCCCAGGCCATCGCGCTCAAAGCCGCCCCGACCTTCAAGGGCCTCCAGACCGCCGCCTACAATGACGGCCACTGGTGGTTCGGCTGCTACGGCCGCCCGGAGTTCACCGAGGTGCTGATCCGCACGGACCGCAGCTTCGGCGCGGCCCAGGCCTTCGCCTTCGACGCCAGCACCGGCCTTGTCCCCCTCGACGGCGGCGCCTTCCTCGTCGCCCGCTCCGCCTGCGGAAAGGAAAGCTGCGTCGCCCGCCTCTCGCCCGCGCCCCTGAGCGCCTGGATCCAAAGCGGCCGCCTCAAGCCGCTCTGAGCCTGTTGTCGGCGCCCCCTCGTCCAAACCCCAACCTTCGCCGTATATCTCCGTTCAACAACCTTCACCGGAGACCGACCGGATGCGCGCCTTGCATCTCGCCATGATCGCCGCCCTGCTGGGCCCCACCGCCGCCGCCGCCCAGGCGCCCGCCACACCGCCGCCCTCGCAGCAGCTGCTCGACATGGCCCGCCAGATCCGCGCCGACGCCGAGCGGCTGAAGGACAGCCTGACGCCGGAAGACCGCGCCGAGATGCTGCGCCAGGCCGACGAGATGGAGCAGGAGGTGAAGGCGGGCGGGTACGCTCCCTTCGACGCCGTCAAGAAGCCGCCGCCCACCCTGGGGGAACGCATCCTGGCCGAGCACGACGGCCGCATGGAGTGGCTGACCCACACCGGAATGTGCGCGGGCTACAACCAGGAGAGCTACACCACCTACCGCGATCCCCGCGGCGACGCCGCACACCACGCCCGCTGCGTCCGGGCCTACGAACTCTGGGCCAACTACATCAAGGTGGCCCGCGACGGGGGCGGCTCGGCGGCCTCGGACAAGGCGCTCGCGGCCTACGACGCCGCGGCGCGCGAGGCTTACGACAAGTCGTTCCGGCGGCCGGCGGGCCGCTAGGCCGGGCGGCGCGGGATCGAACCGCGCGTCTGCGTGTTTCGGTCCGCATGATCCGTTCGATTCTCATCGGCCTGCCCGCCGGCGCCCGCGCCATGACGCCCCTGGCCGCTGTCACCGACGCCGCCCACCGCGGCGCCCTGCCCCGCGACAACGGCGCGCCCGCGTGGCTGGGCCACCCCTTGGTCGCCATGGGCGCCAAGGCGCTGGCGGCCGGCGAGCTCTGGGGCGACAAGCTGCCCTCCGCCCCCGACCGCATCGTCCTGGCCGGGATGGCCGCCCGGGTGGTGAGCGGCGGCTTGGCCGGCGCCGCCTTGGCGCCGCGCCGTCACGCGCTGCTGGGCGCCCTGCTCGGCGCCACGGCCGCCGTCGGCGCGGCCTACATCACCTTCGACCTGCGCATGCGCGCGCTGCGCCGCTATGGCCAGACGCCCACCGGCCTGGTGGAGGACGGCCTCACCGTCGCCGCCGCCCAGGCCGTCGTCGCCAGCGCCGCCCGCGCCTGAGGAAAGGAACCCCCATGGCCACCGGCTGGGCGCACGAAGGCGCCGTTCTGGACCAGATCGAAGACACCATCACCGACGGCGTCACCAACGCTCGCGCCCGTCTGCCCACCGGCGAGGGGACCCTCGAGTGCGTGGAGTGCGGCGAAGAGATCCCCGCCGCCCGCCGTAAGGCCCTGCCCGGCGTCCATACCTGCATCGACTGCCAGGCCGGTCGCGACCGCCGCGTCGTCCACGCCACCATCAACCGCCGGGGCAGCAAGGACAGCCAGCTCCGCTAGCGCGCCATCCGCCGGGAGACGTCCATGATCCGCCCTATCGCCGCCCTCGCCGCCCTGATCCCACTGCTGGCGGCCTGTACGACCACCGCCCCCGGCGCGGCGCAGAACCGCGACGTCTCCGCCGTCGTCCAGGACGAGGCCAGCCGCCAGGCCGTCGCCCAGGGAATCCAGGCGGGCAAGACGGCCGACGAAGCCCTCGCCGGCGCCGCCGAGGCGCGCGCAAAGCCCGAGGCGCCCGACTAACTTTTGGTATTGCCAACCTTCCCGCCGACTGTACCGCTTGCGGCGACCGGCTGGGGGAACGGATGGCTCTGCTTACGCGCCTGCAACGGGTCGTCACCTCGGAGACCCCGGGGTCGGTGGGCGTGGCCGCGCTGCTGACGGCCTGCTTGGTCGCGCCGACCCTGCTGCGGCTTGCGCTGGATCCCGTGCTCGGCCCGACCCTCTGGTATCCCACCTACTACCCTGCGGTCCTGATCGGGACCCTGCTGCTCGGCGCGCGCGCGGGCGTGTTGCTGACGCTGCTGTCGGCCCTGACCGTCAGCTATCTCTTTGTGCCGCCGCGACACGTCCTGACCCTGAGCGGTCGCGACCTCGCGGGCGCCTTGGTGTTCCTGTCCGCCGCCGGGGTGATCGTTCTCGCGGCCGCCCTCCTGCGCACGGCGCTCCGCCGCCTGCAGGCCGCGCATGAGCGGGAAGGTCTGCTCAACGCCGAGCTCCAGCACCGGATGAAAAACACCCTGGCCGTGATCCAGGGCCTGGTCGCCCAGACCGCTCGGCGCGGCGACGACCCCAAGGCCTTCATGCACGCGCTGGAGGGCCGGCTGGGCGCCCTCGGCAGCGCCCACGACCTGCTGTCCAGCGGCCGCTGGGAGATGTGCGAACTGCCCGAGCTGGCCCAGCGCGCCCTGGCCCCGTTTCAGGACGGCGGCCGGATCGTCATCGACGGCCCCGCCTGCGCCCTGGCCGCGGAATGCTGCGTGCCCCTGGTCCTGGCCCTCCACGAGCTGGCCACCAATGCGGTCAAGTACGGCGCCCTCTCCGTCCCCCTCGGAACCGCCAGCGTCACCTGGCGGCCCGACGGCGACGTGATCGTCCTGACCTGGGCCGAGCGCGGCGGCCCGCCCGTTGTCGCCCCCGTTCGCCGCGGCATGGGCTCGCGCCTGCTCAAGCGCCAGGCGGGGCTGGAGGCCGTCGATCTCCGCTTCGCGCCCGAGGGCGTGGCCTGCGAGATCGGCGTCCGCCCCGCCGCGCCCTGAGCCGCCTCAGATCAGCCTGCGCATCTCCGCCGACATCAGCGCGTCGCGCGGCGCGTGGGTCACCTGATAGGTCCCGGCGCAGGCGGGTTCCGCGAACCCCGCCTTCCCCGCCCCGCCCAAGTCCAGCCACGCCATCCCTTGCTCGCGGGTCAGCACCGCCGGCGTCCGGTCGTGGATCGGCGCCACGTCCTCGCAGGCCGGGGCGGTGATGAAGGTGAAGCTCTCCAGGCCCTCCGGCATGTCCGCCGGCCGGCTCCGCTCCCACAGCCCGGCGAAATAACG
>JAIXTR010000568.1 GCA_027483845.1 Caulobacteraceae bacterium
CGGCGGTCCGCCTCGGCGGCGATCTTCTGGGCCGTGCGCGCCACGCAGCCGACCGTGCAGAGCACCCAGATCTCGTTGCGCGTGCCGACCCGTCCATCGGCGCGGCGATAGCCCTGGAACGTCGCGCCGCGGCCTTCCGGCAGCGGCTCAACCTCCGCTCGCGCGTAGGCGTAGGTCTCGACCCCTGTCAGAGCCGTGGCGAGGTTTTGGGTGTGGACATGGTCGCCCGCGTCGATCGGTCGGGTGGCCTGGCCGATGGGCCAGCCGTACTTGCGGACCGGCTCGCCGGGGGCGATCGAACGCAGGGCGACCTTGTGGCCCGCGGGAATGTCCGTTCCGGCGACGACGCCGGGGGTCACGACATCTCCAGCCGCCAGAGGGCGCAACGCCACCGCCACATCGTCGCGGGGATCGATCAACAGGGTTGCGGCCAGCTCCGTCATCGGAAAAGGGTAACCGGTGTCATCCAAATCGCAAGCGCGGGCCGCTTGCGGTTGCGGGCCGGCGCAGGTCAGGGGATATGAGTAGCGCTACCCGGCGAAGCCAAGGATCGGTCCGACTGCCCGTGAAGCCTCCCATCAGCAAGACGCACGCCCCCGAGGATGGGCCGCCCGAGTCCCGGCGCCGGCCGAACATCAACGACATCGCGCGTCTGGCCGGGGTCTCGAAGAAGACGGTCTCACGCGTGATCAACGCGTCGCCCTTCGTGCGGGCGGAGACGCGGGAGCGGATCGAGGCGGTGATCGCCGAGCTCGGCTATGCGCCGGACCCACAGGCCCGCGGCCTGGCCTATGGGCGCGCCTTCCTGATCGGCCTCGTCTACGACAACCCCAACCCGCAGTACGTCGTGAACATGCAGCTGGGCCTGCTGGACGGCATGAAGGGGTCGGGGTTCGAATTGGTGGTGCATCCCTGCGACCGCGCGAGCCCGACGTTTCTCGAGGATCTGAGGTCCTTCGTGGAGCGCCAGCGGCTGTTCGGCGTGGTGCTGACCCCGTCGGTGTCCGAGGACGAACGGGCGGCGGCCCTGATGGCCGAGATCGGGTGCGGCTATGTGCGCGTCGCCTCGGTCAGCCTCGACCGCCCGGAGCATATGATCGAAACCCGCGACCGGCTGGGGGGCCGCGAGGCGGCGGCGCACCTGGCGGAGCTCGGGCACACGCGGATCGCCTTTGTCTCCGGGCCGCCCAGCTTCCGGTCCTCGCACGAGCGGCGGTCGGGGTTCGAGGAGGCGCTGGCGGAGCGCGGCCTGCAACTGGGCAAGGCCTTCGCGGTCGAGGGCGCCTATACCTACGAGTCGGGGATCGAGCAGGGGCGGCGACTGCTGGCCATGTCGCCGCGCCCCACGGCCATTTTCGCCGGTAACGACGAGATGGCGGCGGGCATCCTGCAGGCGGCTCGACAGGCGGGTCTGCGAGTCCCAGAGGACCTCTCGGTGATCGGATTCGACGACTTCCAGATCGCCTCGCGGCTCTGGCCGACTCTGACGACGGTCAGGACACCGACCCGCGAGATCGGCCGCCTGGCCGTGGAGCGGCTGATGGGCCGTGAAGACGACGGCCGCGATCCGAAGAGCCGTCTGCCCTCGCTGATCGTGCGCGAATCGACCGCGCCGCCGCCGGCCTCAGCCTAGGGTCTCGGGCGGGCCACGCTTCAGCGATCCGACCGGGGTCAGGACCGCGCGCTCTATGATCTCGGCCATGGTGTCGGCGTCGACGCGGCCGGGGTTGCGCAGCCACCAGGCCAGCAGGTTCAGGATCGCCGACACCAGGTGAAACAGCAGCAGGTCGTCCAGCGGTCCGCCCGGGACCGTCGAGCGTGCGCGGCTGAGCGTCTCCAGGGTCTGGCGCAGCATACCTGCGCGCACCGTGTCGCCCGCGCCGCCGGCGATCAGGGCCAGGTGGACGGCCAGGTTCGCTTCGACGAACGCGCAGAGCGAGCGGGCGGCGCCCCGGCGGTCCTTCTCCCGCAGCAGCGGCCGGACCTGGGCCAGGAAGGCCTGGGTAAACACGTCCGCCACGTCGGCGAGCAGGGCGTCCTTGTCCGCGTAGTGGCGGAAGAAGGTCGCGTAGCCGACGCCGGCGCGCGTCGCGATGGCGCGGACGGTGATGGCGTCGAAGCTGCTCTCGGCGGCAAGGTCGATCATCGCCTGCCGCAGCGCCTCACGGGTGCGGACGATCCGGGCGTCCAAGACGGTTGACATAAGCGTGCGGCGGTCCGTTATGATCCACTGTATATCGTAAGTGCTCCGCCGCAGCGTCAAGATTGCGGCGACCCGAGACCCGAAGCGGGCCGGGCCGTGAGTACGACAGGGCGCCTGGGGAGGATAGCCAATGACCACCATTTCGATGACGGCCCGACGGGTCGCGCTGGCGCTGCTGCTGGGCGGGACGGCCCTGGGCGCAGGAAGCCTGACGACCGTGGCTGGGGCCCAGGCGCCGGCGGCCCAGATGGTCGACGACTTCCGGCTGCCCGATCAGAACTACCTGTCGCACCAGCTCTATCGAAAGAGCGACGCCAAGGCGGTGGTCCTGATCAGCTACGCCAGCGGCGACGCCACGGTGAAGAAGGACGCGCCCGCCTACATGGCGCTCAAGGCCGCGTCGCCGGGCGTGGAGGTCTACATGCTGAACTCGCGCCTGGGCGAGCGGCGCGAGACGGTGATCCCCGACGCCAGGGCCGCCGGGCTCAACCTGCCGATCCTGTTCGACTACGAGCAGCTGGTGGGCGAGCAGCTGGGAGTGACCCGCACCGGCGAGGTGATCGTGGTCAATCCGAAGACCTGGACGGTGGCCTATCGGGGGCCGGTGACGGGGCCCGCCGGTGAGCCTTGGGCGCAGCAGGCGGTGGACGCGGTCGCCGCCGGCCGTCCGGTCGAGGTCGCCAGCCGCATGGCGCGGGGCGCGGCCATCCCGTTCCCCGAGCGGGGCAAGGCGCATGAGAAGATCAGCTATGCCCAGACCATTGCGCCGATCATCCAGGCCAAGTGCACGGGCTGCCACCAACCAGGCGGCATCGGGCCAATGCCGCTCAACACCTATGAGCAGGTGAAGGGCTTCTCGCCGATGATCCGC
>JAIXTR010000496.1 GCA_027483845.1 Caulobacteraceae bacterium
AGGTTCTGGATGCTGAACGTGACCACCGTGTCCCAGGGCGCCTCCCAGCGCAGGGTCACGTCGTGCTGCCAGTAGTCCTTGGACTTGCCCACCGCGACCAGGTCGGCGCCCGCGGGCGCCGCGGGATTCGGCACGGTGATGAAGAACGGCGAACCGAAGGCCGGCGAGGTGCCCTCCGAATACCGCATCTGCCACCGCACGCTGAGCGGCCCCTTGTTGAAGGCGACGAAAGCGTTCGCCTTCAGCTCCGGATAGGAGAAGAAGTCGTTCAGGATGTCGCTCAGCCCCGCCCGATCCTCGGCCGGCGCGATGGCGATGTTGCTGTCCCGCAGGTTCACCGCGCCGCGCTTGTACTCGATCAGGTAGGTGAGCTCACCGCCCACCGCCCACGACCCGTCGAACCAGCCGTCCCAGTCATACTGCGCCCGCGCCTCGATCCCGGAGGTGTCGGTGTTCGGGCCGTTGATCGTGAAGCTGCGCAGCCGCGCGACGTTGGCCGCCGCGCAGGTCCCAGCGAAGGTGAAGCGCGCCTGCAGATCGGCGAAGGCCGCCGCGCCGCAGTTCACGTTGGTCCCGCCCGGGAACATGGTGGCGTAGAGGCGGGCGCCGCTCTCCTCGATGATCTCGTCCTTGAACTTGAAGTTGAAGTAGTCGACCGTCGCGGAGAACCCGCCCATGTCGAAGATCACGCCGAGGTTGAAGGTGTCCGCCTTCTCCGGCTTGAGGTCCGGGTTGCCGCAGCTCTGGAACGCCCGATAGGCGCTGCCCAGCACGCGGACGCCGTTGTTGCAGCCGGTGCCGGTGAGACCCGAGCCCGGCGCCCGGAAGGTGGTGCTGGCGCTGCCGCGGAAGGCCAGCCAGTCGGTCGCCTGCCACTTGGCCGCGATCTTCGGGTTGGTCGTGGATCCCAGGCCGCCCTGATAGTCCTCGAAGCGGATCGCCGCGTTGATGTTCAGGTTGTCCAGCACCGGGATCTGGACCTCGCCGAACAGCGCCTTGACGTTGGCGTCGTCGTCACGGTCAACGGCCGAGCCGAAGAACTGCAGCGGCCCGCTCTCGTCGTTACAGGCCGGCCGGTCGGGACAGGGGTTTTCGTCGGCGTTGAAGAAGGCGCCGTACTTCCGGATCTCGCGGGCGTACCGGTACTGCGCGCCGGCCGCCCAGGCGACGTTGCCGCCGGCCAGCGCCAAGCCCGTCTCGCCCGAGAACACCACGTCGGCCACCAGGATCTGGTTCGTCAGGACGTTGGTGTAGTTGCCGAACAGCCCCGCCACGACGCGCGGATCGTTGGCCACGCTGGAGTTGTAGTAGGGGTTGGCCGCGCCGTTCACCGCGCTGGTGGCGACCGCGTTGCTGAACGGGTTGAAGAAGTAGCAGCCCAGCGCCGCATTGCCCGCGCCGGTCGTGTAGTTGCCCGTCTCGGCGGCCGTGCAGGTGTCCGCCGCGCCGCCCTGGCTGCCGAACCCGCGCAGGGCCAGCTGCAGGTTCTTGACCAGGATGTCATTGGTGTTGGTGGTGTTCTTCTGCTCCATGAAGGTCAGCGACGTGTCGTAGCTGATCCCGCCGAACATCTTGCCCTTGAGGCCGCCCGAGATGCGGTAACCGTCGTTGACGATCGACTGGTGGTCCGCGCCGTCCTTGAACGACGGGTTGCCGCCGAAGGCCAGGGCTCGCCAGCCCAGTTGCACGATGTCGACCCCGCGCGCGCCGCCGGGTGATCCCGCCTGAGCGCCGGTGGTGCTGAAGGCGCCGGCGCGGATGGCCGCGCACTCGGTCGCCGTGAGCGGGGCGCGGCAGTCGTTCACCAGGGCCAGGAAGCCCGGGTTGTTCACCGGCACGTTGAACGGCACCGCAAGGTTCGGCCCGCTCGGATTTCCCGGCGAGAAGGACGTTCCGCCATCCAGGACGCGCGACGGGTACTGCGCCGTCAGGTTCGAGGGCGAGAGCCGCTGCACTGGGGTGTCGTTCTTGGTCCAGGCCACCTCGCCGTGGAACGACATGTTCTCCGACAGGTCGAAGTTGACCTCGCCGTAGAGCTGGTAGTGGTCCTCGCGGTTCACCAGGTCGTTGAAGTTGGAGAACTGGAAGCGGCAGGTGGTGGCCGTGCCCGAGGTCTGCGGCAGGGCCGCGTTGACCGGCACCGCGAAGGTGACCGTCGCCGCCTGGTTCGGCTCGCCCGCCAGCGGATTGGCGAAGCTCACCGAGCGCGTCAACGTCCCGCCAAGTTCGGCGCAGCCGTTGTCGCGGAACGCCGTGGCGCCGGCGACATAGAAGCCGGGGTTGGCGGCGCCGGTGAAGCCCGCGGCGCCTGACGACCCTGCGAAGTCGAAGGGTTTCAGGGCGAAGTCGCGTTCATGGATGTCGAGGCGGGAGCGGTGGCGGTAGCCGGCCGTGAACAGCACATTGCCGTTGTCGAACTTCTTCCCCCAGGCGGCGTTGGCGTTGTAGTCGCCATTCGAGCCGTCGATCAGGGCGTACTCGCCGTCCACCTCGAACCCGTCCAGGTCCTTGCGGGTGATGAAGTTCACCACCCCGCCGATGGCGTCCGACCCATAGGTCGCCGCCGCCCCGTCCTTCAGGATCTCGATCCGGCCCACCGCCGCGGTCGGGACGAAGTTGAGGTTCGCGCCGCCGCCCTGGAACGCGGCGGCCGGGCTGTCGGCCAGCCGGCGGCCGTTCATCAGGGTGAGGGTCCGCGCCGCGCCGAAGCCGCGCAGGTTGATGGTCGCAGTGCCGGCCCCGCCGTTGTAGCGGTTGCTCTCCCCCAGCGACGACTGCGACGAGGTGATGGTCTTTACCAGCTGGACGATCGAGGGCGACCCCTGCTTCTCAAGGTCGGCGCTGGACAGCACGTCCACCGGCATGGCGGCGTCTTCGGGCGTCCCGGCGATGAACGATCCGGTGACGACGACTTCCTCGACCTCGGCCGGTCCCGTCGGGGCCGATTGGGCCGCCGCGGCGCCCGTGAGGACGAGTGAGAAAGCGACAGCCAGCATCGAGCCGCCGCAGAGTGAGCTGCGTCTGTTCATGGTTTCCTCCCCCAGAGGCCCGACCCGCCTCTGACGTGCGGATTCGGCGGCCTTGGTGGAAACGATGATTGTTCGGCTTTGCGCGACACGCCAGCGAATTCCGCAGCGTAAGCGTACCAACCTTCGGAATTATATCGGCGATATCGCCGTGACGATCCGCTTAATTCCTGTGACAGATCAAAATCTTGTGTGACCTTATCAATGATAAGGCTTTCGGAACGCAGGAATGCGCCGTGCGTGGCAGGAAGGATACAGCCGCACGACATTTTTCGAAGGCTCGGTTTTTCGGCCCTCGCCCTCAGCCCGTGAAAAAGGCGCCGCCAGGTGACCGGCGGCGCCTCTCCATCGTTCTTGTCAGCTCGCTAGAACCTCTTGCGGACGCCGACCTTGAAGCTGCGGCCGTAGGGGTTGCCGATGAAGGGGTCGTAGCCCGCTTCCAGACGGGCCGCCGACGGATCGCGGTCGAAGATGTTGAACACCGACGCCGTGACCGTGGTGTCCCACGGCAGCTGAATCCGGTACGTCGCGTCCAGGGTGTAGAACGCCTTCACCTTGAGCCCGATCGTGGTCAGCTGGCAGTTGGTGGCGATCCCGGCTTGGGCGTTGGCGACATTGCAGTTGCTGGACGAGCCGGTCTGCACCGTGGTGGGGCCCCGGTTGTCGGTGGCGCCGCCTACATAGGTCAGGTCGAAGCGCAGGTTGTGGTCGCCGCGGGTGTACTCGGCATAGCTCGCCGCGCGCAGCTTGGAGACCGTGCCGGGGAAGCGGTCGTAGTTGGTGTAGCCCAGCGCGCTGTACGCCGAGGACACGAAGACGCCGTTCAGCTTGAACTCGCCGATGTCGTACTTCACCAGCCGGCTGAACGAGGCCCCGACGGTGACCGCGCCGTCCATCACCTCGTCCATCTTGTAGTCGATGCTGCCGTCGATCCCGGTGACCTTGATCCGCGGCCCGTTCACGGTGTCGGACCGGACGCGCTGGATGTCGTTG
>JAIXTR010000500.1 GCA_027483845.1 Caulobacteraceae bacterium
GATGTCGCTGCGGAGCCACCACTTGGCGGCGTCGGCGGAGCGGCGGCTGCGGGACGACCTGTTCCGCGAGGTGGCGCTGCTGTGGAAGGCGCGGATGCACCGGCCCGAGCGGATCAGCCCGGCCGACGAGATCCGCAACTCGCTGGCCATCGTGCGTCGATCGATCCTGCCGGCGTTGTCGGAGCTTTACGACGACTGGAGCGCCGCGTTCGAGACGGCGACCCCGCTGACCCTGGGTTCGTGGCTGGGCGGGGACCGGGACGGACACCCGGGGGTGGACGGCGACACCCTGCGGCTGGCCATGCGCTCGCAGGCGCGGCTGATCCTGAACCACTATTCCGACGAGGTGCGGGCGCTGTGGTTCGACATGGCGGTGAGCGCCGACCTCTCGCCAGCCAGCGCGGGGGTCGTGGCCCTGGCCAACGCCTCGCCCAGCGCGGGAACGGATGACGCCCATCGCCGGGACGAGCCCTATCGGCTGGCGCTGCAGGAGATCTGGGATCGGCTGTCGGCGACGGCGAACGTGCTGGCGGGCGGGGCGTGGCCGACCAAGTCGCCGGCCTATGGGGCGGCCTCGGACTTCGTGGCGGATCTGGAGACGATCCTGCAGTCGGTGCGCAAGCACCTGGGCGAGCGGGTGGTGGGGTCGCGGCTGCGGACGTTGGTGGCGGTGGCGCGGGCCTGCGGCTTCCACCTGCTGTCCATCGACCTGCGCCAGAACGCCGACGTCCACGAGCGGATGATCCACGAGCTGTATGTGCGGGCGGGGGTCAACATCGACTACCTGGGCTCGGACGAGGCTGAGCGGGTGCGGGTGCTGACCAAGGAGCTCAGCCACGACCGGCCGCTGCGCTCGAACTTCCTGGACTACAGCGAGGAGACGGCGCGGGAACTGGGGACGCTGGACGCCGCGGCCGAGGTGGTGCGGCGCTATGGGGAAAAGGCGCTGGGGGCCTACATCATCTCCAAGACCGCGACCCTGTCGGATGTGCTGGAGCCACTGGTGCTGCTGAAGCAGGCGGGGCTGGTCAGGGGCGGGGACAAGGGCCGCAGCGCCATCCGCATCGCGCCCCTGCTGGAGACCATCGGCGACCTGGAGCACGGGCCGCAGCTGCTGACGGAATGGCTGTCGCTGAGCCTGCCGCCGGAGATGTTCGGCGAGCCCAAGTGGCGCGAGGTGATGCTGGGCTATTCGGACAGCAACAAGGACGGCGGCTATGTCGCCTCGCGCTACAATGTGACCAAGGCGGCGGCGGTGCTGGCGCGGCAGGCGCGGACGAAGGGCGTCGACCTCTGGTACTTCCACGGCCGGGGCGGGTCGGTGGGCCGGGGCGGCGGTCCGGCGGCGCAGGCGGTGATGGCGCAGCCGCCGGGGACGGTAAAGGGCCGGCTGCGGCTGACCGAGCAGGGCGAGATGATCTCCCGGCGGTTCGGCGACCAGCCGACGGCGCGGCGCAACCTGGACAGCCTGGCCGCGGCGGTGGCGATGGCCAGCGCACGGACCGATGACGGCGAGGCCGGGTCGGAGATGCTGGAGACGCTGAGCCAGGCGTCGTTCGCGGCCTACCGCGAGCTGGTCTACGATACCCCGGGGTTCGAGGACTTCTTCTGGGGGGTGACCCCGATCGCCGAGATCGTCGGGCTGAACATCGGCAGTCGGCCGGCGTCGCGCACGGCCAGTCGGCGGATCGAGGACTTGCGGGCGATCCCTTGGGTGTTCTCCTGGTCGCAGGCCCGGTTCATGCTGCCGGCCTGGTACGGCTTCGCCGGCGGGGCCGCCAAGGCGGGGCTGTCCGCGGAGGACCTGCGCGGCCTGGCGGACGACAACCTGTTCGCCTCGATGATCTCCAACATGGAGGTGGCGCTGGCCCAGTCGGACATGGGGATCGCGGCCAAGTATGCGGCGCTGCATCCGGGGGCCGCGGGCAAGGCGATCTTCAGCCGGATCCGCGACGAGCATGCCGCGGCCTGTGAGCTGGTGCTGGCGATCCGGGGCGGGCGCAGCCTGTTGGACAACCATCCGCAGATGGCCGAGTCGGTGGCGCTGGCGGCTGAGGTGGTGGATCCTCTGAACCACCTGCAACTGGAGCTGCTGGCGCGGCGACGGGCGGGCGACGACGATCCGCAGCTGAAGCTGGCGATCCAACTGACCGTGGCCGGCGTGGCGTCCGGCCTGAGAAACACCGGCTGATCGTTTCCCCCGGTTGCGGGGGAAAGCGGCGCGAAGCCCCCGCAGGGGCGAGTCGCCGATGGGGGATATCGCCCCGGAGCATGTTCCCCCATCGACCCTCGCCTGCGGCGTCGGGCCACTTCCCCCGCCGAACGGGGGAAGCCCAAATTCGCCATACCTCCGCCGCGATGCTAGGCGAACGAGCGCCATGCGAACGCTTGCCCTTGCCTTGCTGCTGACCCTGCCCGCCGTGGCCGCCCAGGCCGATCCCGTGCAGGAGGCGCGCTCGGCGACGTCGGCCTGCCTGGCCGCAGTGATCGACGGGGCGCCCGTGGAGGACATCGACGGCGACGACGTGATCATCCGGCGGGGCAAGGATCCGGTAAGCTGCACGGTGCGGGTGAACGCCGGAGAGCCGGTGGTGGTGCAGGACGCGGTGCAGGCGGCGATCAAGCGCCGGCCGGAGCTGTTCACCCCCGCCAAGACGCGCTGGCAGGCTGGCGACTGGGCGTTCCGCGAGACCTTCTGCAACATCCCCGGGCGACGGTCGCTGGCGGTGTTCGTGAGCACCAACAAGCCGGGCCTTCAGCCGGTGCTGACAGCGACGGTGTTCGAGGTCGCCAAGCGCGATGAGCGCTGCGACCGGGACATGGGCCCGCAGACGGTGGCGGCCGCGGGCGCGCCGGAGCCAGCGGCGACCCCGCCCAAGTCGGATATCGTCGAGCTGAAGCCGCCGCCGCCCAAGCCCAAGAAGAAGGGCTGGCGCGATCGGATCCCCGACTTTGGCTTGGGCAAGGAGGACTGACCCACCCTTAGCTCCGGGGCCGCTGCGCCGAGGCTGATGCACGTCCTGCGGGAGGCGTTCGCGGTGCGCACGAATTCTCCGCAAATTTGGGCGGGGAGAAGCAACGAATCCTGCTTGTTGCGCTGCGGCAAAGTCTACACGGTCAAGAGCAGGTGTAGATTTCGGGGTTCATGTAATGCGTTACGCGGGTTTGCTTGTGGTCGCGGCTCTGTTCCTGTCGGCGCTGGCGGCGCCGGCGTCGGCGGAGGTGATGACGCTCAAGTTCAGCGGCTCGATCAGCAGCGGAGAGGATACGACGGGCGTGTTCGGGCTGGCCGGCCAGTCCGCTGTCGGCCAGTCGTTCCTGGCGACGATCACCTTCGAAACCAACAACGGAACGCTGACGGAGCAGGACGCCGACAGCTATGGCTTCAGCAACCTCAAGGGCGTCTACAGCGACAGCCATCTGGTCACCGACGTAACGATGACCATCAACGGGGTGACCAAGAGCTTCACGCCCAACTGGGATGGCCGCATCGGTCAGAGCATCAACAAGGACTCGGGCAGCATAAGCGAGAGTCTGTTCGCCAGAGCGTACAGCTCTCAGGCCTATTTCACCGGCGACATCTATCACACCGACCTGACGGACAAGTCGATCTCGGCTTACACATCGTACGCGGCCGGGCCTGTAACCATCGCCAGCTATAAGAACGCCTTCCAGACGAAGGCTCTTACGATCCTCAGCTACAACTTCACCCGCGAAGTCTACAACGGCTCGATCTATGACGGCGTGCCGTTCGATTCCTTCTACGAGCGGGCCAGCTTCGGTCTGCTCGTCGGCGGTGTGTCGGCCGCGCCGGAGCCTGGAACCTGGGCGATGTTGCTGCTGGGTTTCGGCGGGATCGGCGCGAGCTTGCGCGGGGGCCGTCGCAAGGCGATCGCCACTGCGGCGTAGCGGGCCTCGGCACGGCGGACGGACCGGCGGTCAGTCCAGCTTCGGCCCGTCGCCGGCGCGAACCGCCTCGGGTCGCACGTGGTCGATCATGGCGCGCAGCACGAGCCCCGGCTGCTCGACCATCGCCAGGTGCGCGGAATCCTCGAACCAGTAGACGCCCTTTCGCGGCGCCTTCAGCTTGGCCATCCAGTCGGCGGTGATCGACGAGGGGGTCGTGTAGTCGCCGCGGCCCAGCATCATGTAGATCGGGACCTTGGCCTCGCGGACGTCGGCCATGCTGATGGTGGCCAGCATGGGGAACATGACGCCGATGGTCAGGTCGCTGCCCTTGCCGATGTCCACCCGCTGGGCGTCGGTGTAGTCGGGCGAGATGCGGCGCGAGCGGAAGTAGAAGTTCGCGTCGGGGCGGTGCATGGCCAGGGCGCCGTACTGGACCGACCAGGTCCGCTGGACCGTCATCTTGGCCACGTCCAGCGGGCCGTCGCCCGGGTAGGGGGCGATGGCCTCCAGCTCGGCGATGGCCTTCGCGTCGCCGCGGCGGCGCGCCTCGGCCAGGGTCCAGTCGTAGCCCACGCGTTCGTTGGCGCGGAAGTCGATGACCTGGCCGATGCCGACATAGGCGTGCAGCAGATCGGGCCGCGCCAAGGCC
>JAIXTR010000419.1 GCA_027483845.1 Caulobacteraceae bacterium
GAATGAACGGCTGGGATCTGCTCGTCGACCGGGGCGACCTGCGCAAGACCACCCTGGCGGCGAGCGACCCGGACGTCGCGCTGGCCGACGGTGAGGCGTTGCTGGCGGTGGAAAGTTTCGCCCTGACCGCCAACAACATCACCTACGGCGCCGTGGGCGAGCAGATCGGGTACTGGAAGTTCTTCCCCGCGCCCGAGGGCCAGGGGCGGATCCCGGTCTGGGGGTTCGCCCGCGTGGTGCGCTCGGCCTCGCCCGAGGCGCCGGAGGGCCTGCGGCTGTTCGGCTACTGGCCGATGTCGAGCCATACGGTCGCGCGGCTGTCGAAGCGGCCGAACGGCTATGTGGAGGTCTCGGCGCACCGGGCCGAGCTGCCGCCGACCTACAACGCCTACCAGGCGGCCGAGCCGGCGGCGGACGACGACTGGCGCTCGCTGCTGCGGCCGCTGTTGATGACCAGCTTCCTGCTGGACGACCAGGTGGCGGAGGGAAAGCCCGCGACGCTGGTGCTGTCCAGCGCCTCCAGCAAGACCGCCATGGGCCTGGCGTGGCTGGCGCGGAAGCGGGGCATCAAGGTCGTCGGCCTGACGTCGCCGGGCCACCTGGACCTCGTGAAGGGCCTGGGCCTCTATGACGTGGTCCTGGCCTATGACGCCGTCCGCGGGCTGAGCGCCGAGGCGCCGGTCGCCTACGTCGACTTCGCCGGCCGCGGCGCGGTGAACAAGGACGTGCACGAGACGCTTGGCGATGCACTGGCGACCAGCACGGTCGTCGGCGTGACCCATTGGGACGCCATGGGCGGCCCGCCGCCCGCGGTCGGTCCGAAGCCCACCTTCTTCTTCGCGCCGGACCGGATCCGCCAACTGATGAAGGACTGGGGACCGGGGGAACTGGACCGGCGCTTCCAGGCGGCGTTGACGGACTTCATCGCCGGCAATTCCTGGCTGACGCTGAAACATCACGACGGCCCGGACGCCCTGCAGGCCATTTACGCCGACGTGGTGGCCGGCAAGGTGAAGCCCGACGAGGGGCACATCGTCCGTCCGGTGGTCTAGGCGGCCCGCGTCGCGCGCAGCACCCAGAGCGTCAGCGGCAGGTTGACGGCGAGGGCGGTGACAAGACCTGGGGTGTAGCCACCGAGGACGAAGGCCGCCGGCACGTGCGGCAGCATCACGTTGGCGAGCATCACCCAGGCCAACGCGCGGACGACCGTTCGCTTGGCCCCGGTCGGGGACCCGCGCGCCGCCCAGAGCATCGCCGCGAGGCCCGCGACGGTCAGGGTCATCAGCGCGGCGGACGAGGCAATGGCGCCAGGCGACCACCAGGGCAGTCCCAGAGCGTGCGCCTTGGCGGCGATGTCGCCACGCATGGCCGGGTAACTGAGCCCCTCCTCAAGGTTATGACCCGCGAAGGCCGCCGCGAGCAGCCGCGCGGGCCGGCGCAGTCCGCCGGCCGCCACTAGCTGGAGAACTCCACCGTCTGCAGCGAGGCCGGGGTCGTTGGTGCGAGAGTCACCCGCACACGCAATGTTCCGCGTTCGCAGGGGTAGGTCAGCACGCCGGACATGGCATTGTCGGCGGTGATGGGGTCGGCGGCGCGGCAGGCGCCCAGCACCGTCTTCAGCGCGGCGATCTCGGCGTTGCGGCGTCGGGCGTCGCGGTCGAGCAGGACGTTCATCGCCAGGGCCCCGGGAGCCGCCAGGACGTCGCCGGCCGCGTACATCCGCTGGATCGCGGTGGCCATGGCCTGGAGCCCGGCGCTCGGCGGCGTGGCGCGGACGGGGAAGGCGCCCGACTTGGTCAGGGCGATGGCGGCGTCGCGCACCACCAGACTGACCGGCGCGTAGGTCAGGTTCGAGAAGGCGAACACGCCCACGCCGCGCTCGGGCAGCATCAGGACATTGGAGCCATAGCCGGGCAGGCCGCCCGAGTGCGTGAAGTGCGGGCCCAGCACGCAGTCGGCGTAGGCGATGGTCCCCAGGCCATAGGTGCGCGCGCGGTCGCAGCCGTTGGGATCGGCGCGGTCGGCGCGGCTCTGCACGCTGGCGAAGTTCTGGCCGCGGACGATCTCGCGGATGCTGGACCGCTTGAGGATCTGGTCCTCAGGCCCGTCGCGGGGCGGCCAGGCGGCCAGCTCCCAGGCCATGTAGCGCGCATAGTCGTTGGCGGTGGTCATCAGCCCGCCCATGGCGCCGAAGGCGCCGGGACCCAGCGCCGGTTCCTCGACCCACTGGCCGTCCTGCCAACGGTAACCGATGGCGAGCCGGCCCTTCGGCGCCTTGGCAAGGTCGTAGCCCGTCGAGGCCATGCCCAGAGGCTTCAGGAAGGCGTGGTCGATATAGTCCGCGTAGTTCTGGCCGGAGGCGTTGGTGACCACGCGGCCGGCCAGGGCGTAGCCGAAGTTGGAGTACTCGAAGGCCATGCCGGGTGCGCGAGAGAACGGCACGCCCGCCGCCCCGAAGCGCGTGAAGTCGGCCTCGCTCATGGGCAGCTGCCGGTCGCCCCAGGGATCGTCGGTCACGAAGCCGGCCGAATGGGTGAGCAGGTCGCGGACGGTGATCTTGGGACTGTCCGTCGTGGGATAGACCAGCGTCTTGAGCTCGGGGATCACCGTCTCAGCCGGCGCGTCGAACCGGAGTTGGCCCGCGTCGCGCAGCTTCAGCGCCGCCAGGGCGGTGAAGTTCTTCGACATCGAGGCGATGCGAAATACGGTGTCCGCCGTCACGGGAGCCTTGGTCGCCGCGTCCTGCACCCCGAGCGTGCGGACGTAGGCCAGCTTGCCGTCGACCACGACGCCGTAGACCAGGCCGGGCGCATGCCGCTCGGACATGTAGGTCGCGAAGAGCGGGTCGATCTGGGCGAAGGCGGCCTGCTGAGCCTGCGTCTGCGCCGTCGCCGGGCCCGCGAGCCCGACGCTCGTCGCGATCACCGCCGCAAGCCGTTTCAACCCGTTCATTCCGCCACCCCGATCTTGCCCCATCCGGCGATGCGAGCCGGGCGGCGGGGCGAAGTCAAGGCTGCGTCGGGCTCGCGGGGCTCCGATGGCAGGATCGTCCATCGGTTGATTGCCAAGCTGCCCGGCCGGGGGCATGTCCTGCGACAGGGAGGCCCAAAAAATGAAGACGACGATCCTTGCCGCCATCGCGGCCCTGGCGCTCGCGGCGCCTGCGCAGGCCGCCGGACCGGACGTCAACGACCGGCAGGACTTCGCCTTCGCCGACAAGGGGTTCCTGGGCAGCCGGACCGATCCGAGGATCCTGGGCGCCGACGGCCGGCTGGTCTGGGACCTGAACGCCTATGACTTTCTGAAGGGCCCCGCGCCGGCCAGCGTCAACGCCAGTCTGTGGCGGCAATCGCAGCTGCTGGCCAAGCACGGCCTGTTCGAGGTGGCCAAGGGCGTGTGGCAGGTGCGTGGCTTCGACGTCGCCAACGCCACCTTCATCGCCGGCAAGACCGGCTGGATCGTGATCGATCCGCTGACGTCGGTGGAGACCGCCAAGGCGGCCCTGGACCTGGCCAATGCGAAGCTGGGCGCCCGGCCGGTCGTGGCGCTGATCTACACCCATAGCCACGCCGACCACTTCGGCGGCGCGCGGGGGATGGTCAGCCAGGCCGACGTCGACAGCGGCAAAGTCCAGGTGATCGCGCCGGCCGGATTCGTTGAGCACGCGGTGAGCGAGAACATCATCGCCGGTCCTGCGATGGGGCGGCGCGCCGGCTACCAGTTCGGCATCGGCGCGGCCAAGGGGCCAGCAGGCCAGGTGGGGGTCGGCATCGGCATGGCCGTGGCGCCGGGCACGCAGAGCCTGATCCCGCCCAATGTCGACATCACCCGGAGCGGCCAGACCCTGACGGTGGACGGCGTGCGGATCGAATTCCAGCTGACGCCCAACACAGAGGCGCCGGCGGAGATGAACCTCTACCTGCCGGATCTGCGGGTGCTGGACCTGGCCGAGAACGCCAACGCCTCGATGCACAATGTGCTGACCCCACGCGGCGCCCTGGTGCGCGACGCCAAGGAGTGGGCCGGCTACCTGAGCGAGTCCATCCGCCTCTATGGCGACAGGACCGACACCCTGATGACCAGCCATGGCTGGCCGCGGTTCGGCCAGGCCGAGATCGGCGCCTATCTGGAAAAGCACCGCGACGCCTACAAGTACCTGCACGACCAGTCCGTGCGGCTGATGAACGAGGGCCTGCTGCCCGCCGAGATCGCCAATCGGATCAAGCTGCCCGCGGCGCTCGACAACGAGTGGTACAACCGCGGCTACTACGGGACGATGAGCTTCAATTCCCGGGCGGTCTATCAGCGCTACATGGGCTGGTATGACGCCAACCCGGTGCATCTGGCGCCGCTCGAGCCGGCGGACGAGGCGGGGCGTTACGTCCAGATAATGGGCGGCGCGGCAAAGGTGATCGCGGCGGCTCAGGCGGCCTATGACAAGGGCGACGACCGTTGGGCCGGCGAACTGCTCAATCGTGTGGTGATGGCCGACGCGACGAACACCGCCGCGCGGCAGCTGCTGGCCAGGACCTACGACCGGCAGGCCGCCGCCGCCGAGAGCGCCATCTGGCGGAACATGTACCTGACCGGCGCCAAGGAGCTGCGGGATGGGGTGGCGGCCACGGCCGGCCCGTCGGCGTCGTTGGATTTCATCCGCAACACCCCGACCCCGATGCTGCTGGACCTGCTGGCCGTGCGGCTGGATCCCGCCAAGGCAGGCGAAGGGCAGGTCAGCGTGGATCTGGTGTTCCCAGACCGTAAGGAACGGTTCCGGGTGCGGGTGAAGAACGCCGTCCTGACATACGAGGCTGATCCCAAGGGCGGAACGGCCGACGGGACCTTCGCCATGCCACGGTCGCAGTTCCTGGCCGGCGCACTGGCGGGCGCGGACCTATCGGGACAGGCGACGGGCGGCGACAGGAACGCGCTGGCGAAGCTTCTCGGCATGCTGACCGCGCCCAAGCCGGGGTTCCCGATCGTCACGCGCTGACTCGGCGGTCCAGTTCGCCGCGACTGGACCGTGACAGCGACGCTTGCAGCGGTTATGGACGAGCCACCATGACCCTGCGCCTCGCGATCATTTCGAAGGTAGCCGCCGCCCGTTCGGGGCGACGCGAGGTCGTGCGCAGCTAGCTGCTCACCCCGCCGATCCCCGCAACCCCGCGGACGGATCGGCCACTGAGACGGCTCCTCCATCCGCCTTCCGATGGAGCTTCCGATGACCCCTTGGACCGACCGTTTCGCCGACCGGATGACGCATGTCCGCGCCTCCGAGATCCGCGAGTTGCTGAAGCTGCTGGACCAGCCCGACATCCTGTCCTTCGCCGGCGGCATCCCCGACCCGGCGCTGTTCCCGACCGAGCGCATCCAGGCGGTGAGCGTCCAGGTGCTGGAGCAGGCGGGCGCCCAGGCGCTGCAGTATTCC
>JAIXTR010000353.1 GCA_027483845.1 Caulobacteraceae bacterium
GCAGCTTTTCGTAGTGCTGCGGGAAAATCTCGTTCAGGCGGAACGTCAGCGAGCCGGCGGCCAGGCGCTCCAGGCCGGCGGCGAGGCCTTCGACGACCTTGGCCTGTTCGGCGGCGTTCTCGGCGCGCTCGGCGTCGGCGGCCTGGCGGGCGGCGTCGGCGGTCTTGCGCGCATCGCTGGCGTCCGCTTCCAGACGAACCTTCTCCAGCGCGGCTTCCTTGAAGTGCTGGACGGCGTCCGCCATGCGGCCGACCTCGTCCTTGCGGCCCTGGGCCGGCACATCGACGTTGCTGTCGCCGGCCGCGAGCTTCGCCATGGCGGCCGTCATCGAGGCCACAGGCTTGGCGATCGCACCCGAAAGCAGGGCGCCCATGATCACCGAAAGCGCGACCGACAGCAGGCCCCCAACGGCCAGCAGGGTGACGGCGAACGCCTGGGCGGAGTCGAGTTCCTTGCCGCGTTGGTCGAGAATCTTGGCTTCGTTGTCGATGTAGTCGTTGAGCAGCTTCTTGAGGGTCGCCGTGCGCCCCTTGGTGCCCAGCTCCATCATCGCCGTGGCCTGCTGGGTCGGATCCTGACCCATCGCGATCAGCACTTCTTCCTCGGCCGTGACCTTGTCCTGCTCAGCCTTGATCGCCTCGATGGCGGCCTTGCTGTCGGGATCGAGCTTGAGAAGCAGCTCCGTCGATTCCGCGGCCTTCTTCGCGTTGGCGGTGATTTGCTTCAGGAACGTCGGGTTGCCGCTGGCCACCAGGCCCCGGATGCCCGAGGCGCGATCGATCCGCGCCGCAAGGATCTCGTTCGCGGCGTCGAGCCTCGCGGCCTCCACCTTGTTCGCATCGACCGCACTGCGGATGCTTTGCAGGCTGCCGAAGACGGCCACGCACATCACCGCGACGACGGTCACAACGACCGCAAAGCTCACCATGAGCTTCTTGGAGATGTTGAGGTTGTTGAAGACGTTCATGCTGGCTCTCGATGAATGTTCAGGCGGGTCCAAAAAGCGGCGGCCGGCGGAAGTGGGAGGCCTGTCGAGGCCTCCAGCGCTCCCGCCGGCCGCTCACAGGGCGACGGCGTCGGTGTCAGCCCTCACGGCGTCCGGGGTGCATGGACGTTGGGCGATTGCGGCAGGGCCAGTAGGGGGGGACTGAAACGACCGCATGGGAGAACTCGCCTTTGCCGTGAGGGCTTGACGACGCCGTCAGGCCCCGCCGAGGGCCACAATCCCAAGCTCAGTTTGATTATTGGTAAATTATGGGAATTCCCGCGAAAGATTGGGAATTCCGATGCCACCCACTGGGCGTGGCAAGACGTCGCAACACCTTGCGAATTCTATGCGAGCACTGGCCAAGGTCAGGGCGCAGCACTGCAGAGCGCCGCGTCGTTCGATCTATCAATTCAGGGCTGTGGGCGGTCCGTCGTGCGACGCGGCAGGCGTCAGGCTTGGACGCGCAGTGGGCGGCGCCCGGCCGAGACCGGGCGCGCCAGGGTCAGCGTTCGTCGGCGACGACGCGAACGAGTTCGACAATCTTGCGCCGGATGGCCGGCTCGGCGATGCGCGGAAACGCCGCCATCAGCTCCATGCCTTCCGTCGACAGCATGAACTCCTGGGCGGCGTCGCGCTGGGCGGCGATCGCCTCCTGGTCGCCCAGGCCGTCGTAGAAATACGCAACGGGCGTCTTCAACGCCGCGGCGATTTCCCAGAGCTTCGAGGCGCTCACGCGGTTGGCGCCGCGTTCGTACTTCTGAACCTGCTGGAACGTGATGCCGAGGGAATCCGCCAAGCGCTCCTGACTGACCCCCATCTCCTTGCGCCGCATGCGGATTCGCAATCCGACGTGACGATCGACCGGATGGGGCCCGTCACCCCGTCCGACCTCGGCGGCGGCCGGAAGGGGCGCGCCCGCGATCTCTCGTTCCAATGGCCTGGTCATGTTCCCCGACTTCGGTGATGCGGAGGCTGCCCCACCCCCCGATGAGACAGCCTCCGCGCCCGTACCTGCAGGAGGTACGTCTATAAGTTGAGGCGCCATTGCCCCGCTTGGAAACGAACGGCTACTCATTTTGGGGGTGAGCCCCGTTCTCGTTTCGGTCAGGCTGCGCCGCGAAGGGCAAGAATTTCGCGATCCCATTGGGAAAGCACGCCGAAATCCGCGAGACCGGCATACAGGCGATGCAAATGCGCTTGATTATCCAGCATGAACTGGACGAAAGGCGCCCTTGCGAGAATTCGCGCGGGCACCAGGTACCCGTTCTCGCTGCGTTCGCATTGGTCGGCCTCGAGCAGCCGCTTCAGGTGCCGACGCACCGTCTCTTGCGGGATGCCAAGCCGCTCCGCGAGGTGCGCGGGACGCACAGGACGGCGCAGGCGGTCCGGCACGAAGCCCTCGGCGGCCCAGCCGGCGGCCGCGTCGCCCGCTTCGGTGTCCGCAAGATGCTCCGTGTTGGCGTGGATCAGGTCCAGCAGCAGCAGGCCCGTGACGATGTCGCCCATGTGGGCGCTGACCGGCTCTGCAAGTCGCAAGAGGTAGTCGGACGACAGACGGATCACCAGGCGAACCGGGGGATTGTCCTCGGGGAATGGCGGATCGTTCGGCCGCGGCAGGTCCTCGAACAGGCCGATGCCCCTGAGCCGGAAGTACAGCGATCGCACGAGGCCGTAGTTGGCCTCAACTCCCATCCGGTAGTAGGGCGACGTCAGGGGACCGCCGGGAATGATCACCCCGCGGTCCAGAACCTGAACCGCGCCGGCGTCGACCAGCAGATTGATCCGTCGCCGGGCCGTTTCGAACGGAATGCGGAGTGAGTTGGCGACCCCGCTGATGCTGACCGGTCGCCGGAGTTCGTCGGGCGGCGGTTGATCCAGCGCCGCATAGGTCCGTTGCAGGGTGGGACTACGGGTGATCTGGGCGACGTTGGCCTGGCTGATCGCCACGAGCAGCAGGCCATCGATGACGTCGCGACCGAACCCGCCGAGCTTCACCAGATCGAGGGCAAAACCGTTGGCCAGCCGCGCGGCCACGCGGGTGGTGGTGTTGGAAACGTCCCGCCCCATGCCCTTATCTGTTCGGCTTCGCCATTGGGCGGACTAAATCATGTTCCACGAGCGTTGGCATCAGTTCGCGGCCGACCAACGGCGTCGCTTCAACGATACCGCTCGAACCAGGCAATGATTGCGCCGGCCTTGGCTGCGGACTGCGATGGGCGGCTCGCAATGCCGCCGTGGCTGGCGCCAGGCACCCGGACAAGCGCCGTCGGCACGCCGCGAAGCTGCAGGGCCGCGAAGTACTGGTCGGCCTCGGACGGCGGCGTGCGATCGTCGTTCTCGCCCACTACCACCAGCGTTGGAGTCTTCACATTGCCCACCAGCGACAGCGGTGAGCGCGCCCAATAGCCCTGGGGATCCTCCCACGGCATCTTCCCGAACCAGTAGGCGGCCATGAAATTGTAGCCGTCGGTCGTCAGGACCTGGCTTGTCCAGTTGATCACGGGCTTCTGCGTCGCCGCCGCGCGGAAGCGGTCGGTCTTGCCGACGATCCAGGCGGTCAGCGCCCCGCCGCCGGACCCGCCAGTGACATAGAGCCGCTTTTCGTCCACCGATCCCTTGGCGATGGCGGCGTCCACCACGCTCATCAGGTCGTCGTAGTCCTGGCTGGGGTAGTTGCGGTCGATGGTGTTGGCGAACGCCTCGCCATAACCGGTCGAGCCCCGCGGATTGGAATAGACCACGATGTAGCCCGCCGACGCGTAGAGCTGGACGTCGGTCGAGAAACTGGGGCCATAGGCCGAGAACGGGCCGCCATGGATTTCGAGGATGAGTGGGTACTTCTTCGTCGGATCGAAATTCGGGGGCAGGGCGATCCAGGCGCCGATCGGCCGCTTGTCGTAGCTGGAGGTGACGGGCAGCGGCTCGACCTTGGCGAGGGTCTTGGCCGCAAGGAGATCGGCGTTGAGATCGGTGACGCGCTGCACCTTGCCCCCGCGCCAGATCGCCAGGTCCGAGGGGCGCGCCGGCGAGGCGTCCGTGAAGGCGATGACGCCATTCCGGCTCACCGAGAACTGGCCCCCCGTGTAGGGACGATCAAGTCCGCCGCCGCCCAGACCGGCGACAATCGTCTCGGTCCGTCCGTCAAGCGTCACGCGCGCCACCTTCGGCACGGCCTGATCGTCGTAGAGCACGTAGAGGCTCTTCCCATCCGCGGCCCAGGCCGGATTGCTGACGCTGCGGTCCAGAGCGCCGGTGAGCACGCGGCTGTTCCGGCCATCGCGGTCCATGACGTAGAGGCGGACGTTCTCGTAGCCGCGCTTCCGACTGTCGTCGTAGCCGAGATAGGCGATCTTGGCGCCGTCGGGCGAAACGATGGGGTTCACATCCGGGCCGACGCGGTTCGTCAGACGGCTGAGCGCGCCGTCAGCGAGGCTCACGGCGTGGATCTCCGCCTCCTGCGGATCCCGCTCCCAGTTGTCGGCGCGGTTTGTCGAGAACAGCACGGACTTGCCGTCCCGGCTGAAGCTGATCGGCCCGGCGTCATCGAACTTGCCGAAGGTGAGCTGGCGCGGCTGGCCGCCGTCCGCCGACACGGCGAAGACGTGCCGGTAGCCGGGCTTCAGGAATCCTTCGCCGTCCGCGCGGTAGGTGATGCGGTCGATGACCTTCAGCGGCTCGGCCCACTTGGCGCCGTCGGGCCGGCGGATGCCGGGCGCCAAAGGACGGCCTTCGTCCAGGGTCAGCATGGTGAAGGCCAGAGTCTTGCCGTCGGGCGACCAGGCGATGTCGTTGGGCGCCTGCTCCAGGCTGGCGACCTTGGCCGAGCGGCCCGATGCGATCCAGCGGACGTAGAGCTGCGCGCCATCGGGGCCGGCGGCCACATAGGCGAGGCGCGAGCCATCCGGCGACCAGCGGGGAGAGAGGTTGGTGGCGTCATCGACGACCAACGGGCTTTGGACGCCCGTGGCGGTGTCCACTAACCAGATCGAACGTCGAGCTCGGTCCGTCATGATGTCGTTGGCGACGCGAACATAGGCGACCGCGCCGCCGTCCGGCCGAACCTGCGGGTCCGACGCCATTTGCAGGCCGAAGAGGTCGCGCGGTCCGAACGTCCGCACCGGCCCCTCCGACATCTGCGCCGAGACCGATCCCGCCATCGCCAGGGCCATCACGCCCGCCAGAACCACCCGACGCATCCCGAACTCCCGGACCTTGAACATGGTGCGGAGAAAAGGCGGCGCCGCCGGCTTTGTCCAGCGAGAGTCCGCCGGCGACGCGAAACGTCCCTCGCACCCTTGCAAGGGTGCAGAAGTGACGCTAGCGTTACTTAACGGGCCCAAGCCCGCAACACGCGCTCGGTCGGGCGCCAAGGATCAAAGGGGTAGGGGACTATGACCACGGATCTCAATCGTCGGAGCGGACTGGCCGTCATGGCGGGTCTGGCGCTCGCCCCCGCCGCCGCGTCGGCGGCGTCCCGCAAGGCCGGCACGCCCATGCCGCCGGTGACCATCTATCACCTCGAAGGCCGGCGCTCGGAGCGGCTGGTCTGGCTGATGGAAGAGCTTGGCCTGCCCTATGAACTCAAGTTCAAACGCGGCGACCTCATGGGGTCGATGGCGATGATCCGCGCCTTGAGTCCTATCGTGCCGATGGCGCCGACCGTCACCTATGGCGACCAGGTGCTCGTCGAGTCCGGGGCGATCATCGAGCTGATCCTCAATCGCCATGCGCCGGGTCGCCTGCAGCCCGACCTGAACAGCCCGGATTATCCCTACTACCTGATGTGGATGCACTTCGCGGAAGGCTCCCTCGCCGCCCGCCTATTCTCCGACTACCGCGCCTGGATGGCCCAGCCGCCGACCGAGCGCTCGCGGCTTGTCGACTCCGAGGCCGTGGTCGAGTTCGCGGAAGACTTCCTGCGCAAGCATGAATGGTTCGGCGGCGCCGCGTTCTCGGGCGCCGACATCATGATGGCCTTCCCCCTGCGGGTCGCCACCGAGCTGAATCTCGTCGACCGCGACCAGTTTCCGAAGGTGGCGGCGTGGAAGGCCAAGGTCGAGGCGCGGCCGGCCCACCAGCGTATGCTGGCCAAGGCTCGGCCGGACGGCATGATCGGCGCGCTCCGCGTCCTGCCGAAGCACGCGCCGTCCGGGCCGCGGGCGCCGCTGCCGCAACGCTGATCCCGCGCCAACGGGTGCTGGACGCGGGCGCCTGCGCTCTGGATGATGGCCCCCGCCGGCGACGGCGGGGGTGATGGAACGGGCGGTGCGGGTGAGCAGATCCAATCGAACCGAGGCGGATGGCGAGCGGGTCATCCAGAAGCGGCTGAAAGGTCCCGAGCGCCGCGACCTGTTCCTGGACGCCGCCGCCGCAATCGTCCTGGACCAGGGTGTGGCCGCCGTGACCATGGAGGGCGTCGCCCAGCGCTGCGGGGTGAACAAGTCGCTGCCCTATCGGTATTTCGCCGACCGCGACGCGGTCCTGGCGGCGCTGTTCGACCGCGAACAGGCCAACTACGCCGCGCGATGGGCCAACGAGTTGCCTGCCGAACCCACGTTCGAGGGCGCCGTGCGGGCGGCGCTGCGACACTGGTGCGTGCGCACCGACGAGGGGGGCGAGCTCTACTTCAAGCTCGTGACCGACAACGGCCGGCTGCGGGCGCGGGCGCGGGATATGCAGCAGGCCAACGCCGAGGGCTGGGCCGCAGGCCTCCGACGCGCCTACGGCCTTCCGGCGGATGTGGCGCTGCAATACGCCTGGTTCATGGTCACCGGGGTCACCGGCTTCCTGACGGCCCGGAATGGAGACGACGACGCGCTGATCGACACCATCGCGGTGGCCGTGGTCGCGGGCGCGGAAGCCCTGCAGGCCCGACATCGGGCCATGGCCGACAGATAACGGCGGCACGCCGAAAGCGATTGCGACTCCCTACGAAGTAACGGTACCGTTACCCTCATAACAGGACGGAGGGGACGATGAAGCTCTATGGCGAAGACAACCCGGCGCCGAACCCGCGCCGCGTGCGCATTTTCCTGGCGGAGAAGGGTGGGGCCGTCGAGCACGTCCGCGTGCCGATGCGCGCAAGGGGCCACAAGGCCGCGGACTTCCTGAAGAAGAACTCGCTGGGTCAGCTGCCCGTGCTGGAGCTCGACGACGGGTCATTCCTCAGCGAGAGCGTCAGCATCTGCCGCTACCTCGAAGAGACGCTGCCGGGTCCCGCGCTGTTCGGCGCCACGGCGCGCGAACGGGCCGAGGTCGACATGTGGATCCGCCGGCTCGAGCTCCAGTTGATGAGCCCCATCGGCCAGATCTGGCGCCATACCCACCCGCTCACCGCCGCCCTGCTCACGCAGTACGTCGAATTCGGCGAGTCGAACCGGCCCCGGGTCGAGCAGATCTATCGTTGGTTCGATGGCGAGCTTGCGGGGAAGACCTTCGTGGCGGGCGAGGCGTACAGCATGGCCGATATCATTGGGCTGACGACGGCCGACTTCGGCACGTTCATCGGGGTTCCGATCCCCGGCGACTGCGCGAACGTGCTGGCCTGGCGCGAGCGGGTGTCGAGCCGCCCGAGCGCAGCCGCCTGATCAAACGTCCGTTTGAACGACTTGCGCTGCCGACTAAGTGACGGTAACGTGACTTATACTTGATAACGCCGGTCGGCGCTGCCGCCGGCCGCACTTTTCAACAAGCAAGGCCGCCTGAAGGCGGTTCGGGGAAGGATCATCATCATGACCGTTCGCATGGCCGTGCGCCGTAACCACGCGCTGTTCGCGGGAGCCGCCGCCGCCGCCCTGATGGCCGTCGCCGCACCGGCCGCGGCGGACGACACCACCGCGACGATCGACGAACTGGTGGTCACCGCCCAGAAGCGCGCCGAGAACGTTCAGGACGTTCCGCTGTCGATCACCGCGGTGAAGGGCGAGACGCTGGCGGCCCTGCACGTCACCCAGGCTCAGCAGCTGACGCTCATCGACCCCAGCGTCCGGTTCAAGCAGAGCCTGAGCAATAGCGCCTCGGGTTTCCTGATCCGCGGCATCGGCACCAGCAGCTTCTCGGCCGGCATCGAACAGAGCATCTCGACCGTGGTGGACGGCGTGGTCCTGGCCGATCCGGGCAGCCTGTCGACGCTGGCCGACATCGAGCGGGTGGAGATCCTGCGCGGGCCGCAGGGCATGCTGTTCGGCAAGAACGCCTCGGCGGGCCTGGTGCACTTCATCACCCAGCGCCCGATCATCGGCGCCAACTCGGGCCAGGTGCGGGTCGAGGTCGGCGAACGCGGCGAGCGCAACTTCGAAGGCATCGGCAACGTGGCGGTTGGCGACACGGCGGCGCTGCGTCTTGTGGTCGTGCACAACGAGCGCGACGGAATCATCAAGAACGTGGCCCGCGCCGGCCAGGACAC
>JAIXTR010000308.1 GCA_027483845.1 Caulobacteraceae bacterium
GGCCCTGTTCGACCGGCTGAAGATCATCCGGGATCCCGGCTACAATGTCGCCAGCTGGAACCTGTCCACCCGCAAGGTCACGGTGGAGAAGAACGGGACGATCTCGGTGAACGGCGCGCCGCTACGCTTCTGGCACTTCACCAAGCTGGGTGCGGTGGGCGACGCCATGACCAAGCGCTACGCCGGCACGAACTTCCCGGTCTATGAGATCTGGGCATGGTACAAGCGCCAGATCCAGGCGGCGACCGACCCGACGATCCCCGAGCGGTGGTGGGCGTTCGGCGCCTATGACGACGGGCGCCCCATCGCCAAACGCGAGCGGGTGCTCTATCGCGAGCGGATCGACCTCCAGCAGGCTTTCCCCAACCCCTTCGCCTCCGGGCGCGGCAGCTTCCAAGAATGGCTCGAACACGAAGGCGCGTGACGATGGCTGAGGCCGCGTCCGACCCCGCCACGACCGTCACGCCCGCGCACGGGGCGCTGCTCGACAAGGCGCGCGCCGTAACGGCCAAGGTTGGCCGCCTCAGCCGCGACTTCGCCGGCGCCCACCGGCTGGCGCAGCAAGCGCAGGTGCGCGAGGCGCTGACCCGCACCGAGCTGACATTGGCCCTGACCGAGTCGCTGGCGGCCCGGGCCGACCTCGAGTCGCGCTTGAGGGCCCAGGCGTTGGCCGCGTTTCAGGCGCGAGGCGTCGGTCGCCTCCGTCGCAACAACCGATTGAACCGGCTGCTGGACCGCGTCCTGGCGCGGCTTGGTTCCTTGGGGCAGGCGCTCGTGATCGCGCGGAGCGGAGTCTGGCGCGGATCCGGCCGCAACCTGCACGACCTGCGCCACATGGCCGCCTACGCCCGGCGTCGGGCGAACCCGTCGGTGTCGCCGCTCACCGCGCTGGATCAGGCCTGGTACCTCGACACCTATCCCGACGTGGCGGCCGCGCGGCGATCGCCGCTGGTCCACTATCTGCTGGTGGGCGGTCGCGAGGGGCGCGATCCGAACCCGTTGTTCCATGGCGCGTGGTACCGTCGTGAGAACGCCGCGGAACTGGCGGCGACCAGCCTGACGCCGTTGGAACACTACGTGCGCGTCGGCGCGGCCCGGGGGCTGTCGCCGCATCCGGCCTTCGACCCCGCCCACTATCTGGCGCAGGCCCCGGTTCTGCCGGCTGGCGACGATCCCCTGGCGCACTATCTCCGTGAAGGCTGGCGTCTAGGGTTGAGCCCGCACCCGTTGTTCGATCCCGCCTGGTATGCCGAGCAGGCGGCGGACACCGAGGGGCAGGCGCCGCTGTCGCACTACCTGGCGACGGGCTGGAAAGCTGGACTTTCACCGCACCCGCTGTTCGACCCCCGCTGGTACATCGACCAGCACGACGGCGTGGCGGCCGCGGGGCTGGAGCCACTGACGCACTTCCTGTCCGACGGTGGGTTCGAGGGCGCAAGTCCCAGTCCGTGGTTCGACCTGCCCGCCTACGTTGAGGCGCGCGGCGAAGATCTGGCTCCGGGCGTCCACCCGCTGATCGACTACCTGCGGGGCGGAGCCTGGCAGGTCGCGGAGGCGCGGCCGGGGTTCCCGACGGCGGCCTATGTCGCGACCCGCCCTGGACTGGTGCGCAATGGCGTCACGCCGTTGGAACACTGGGCGCGACGCGGGGGTCGCTGAACGCCTCCTGCAAGCCGTCCAGCGCCGTCAGCTGCCGGCGGATGTCGTCGTAGTACTCCGGAACGTAGTGAAACGGGCTGAGCCCCCAGCGGTGCGAAGGGTCGGCCGTGTGGTGGGCGCCGGCGTGGACCACGGTCATCGGCGGCATGCGCGCCAGGAACGCCGCCTCCTGTTGGGCAAGCAGCGCGTTGTAGTCCGCGATGACCGCCGGCAGTCCATCGACGATCTCAACGTTGCGGATCGGCGCAAGGCGCCCGTTCGACTGGCGTTGCCGTTCCGCCCATCGCGCGCTGTGCAGGATTAGACTGGCGCGGGCGAGCGGCGTGCCGCGGACGACAGCTGCGAATTCATCGACCGCCTCCAGCCAGAGGCGCTCGCAAGTGGCCGACAGGCGCGGGATCGTCCGCGCGGGGCCGAACGCGGCCTGCGTCCGATAGCCGCTCCGCGCCATTTCTCCGCTGTGCGACGCCAGCGCCCCGCCCACGCTCAGCAGGTCGAACCGCTCGTCGATGAAATCAAAGATCACATGGGTCGGCCGGAAGGCGAGCAGGGACCGCAGGGCCGTCTTCTGAAGGTCGGCGACCAGCGCCTTGTGCTCGTGCTGATGCAGATCGCCGGGCAGGTCATCCGCCGGGCGAAACGCCGGGACAGGCGTGCCCAGCAACCCGGGCAGGCTGGTCCGGGACACATAGAGCAGCCCCTCCGCGCCGCCGCCACGGATTGGCCACAGATCGCGGGTTATGCAGCTGCCGACGATGGCGATCCGCGGCATCGCGGCTCCTGGCGCAGAGGGTTTTACCGAGCGCCTCTTAGCATGGTCCATGGTATGTGGGGCGGCATTGACAAGGCAGCGGCGCCTGCGCATCTACGCGCGCTTCCGGCAAGGTGCGTTCTCGTCGAGCACGAAAGCGCTATCTTCGAGCGCATTCACCATTTGCGACTCGGTTTGGTGTATCAGGCCGTAAGGTCTTAAGGCACGGCTTCGGCGACATGAAATTCCTGACGTTCCTCACGGATCTGCCCGACAACGTGCTCGGCCGCGCCTTGCGCGAAGGCTACAAGCCCGCCGCCGTGGCCTTCGGATTCAGCCTCGTCTCCAACCTGCTCTACATGGCGCTGCCGCTGTACACGTACCAGATCTACGGGCGTGTCATGACCAGTCAGAACTACGCCACGCTGTGGATGCTGACGTTCGTGACGCTGTTCGTCTTCGCGATCTCGAGCGTGATCGACGATTTCCGGGCCCGAATCCTGATCAATTTCGGCGTCGCGCTGGACCAGCGCGTGTCGGGTCGCGTGTTCACCAGCCTGTTCGACGCCGCCGTTCGCGGTGACTGGGGCGCCCGCGCCCAGGCGCTGCGCGATCTTGACCAGTTCCGTCAGTCGCTGACGGGGATCGCCGCCGCCGCCTTCATGGACGTGCCGTGGATCCCGGTCTTCCTGGGCGTGCTCTTCATCATCGACCCCCTCGTCGGCGTGATCACCCTGATCGGCGCGATCATCCTGGTGATCCTGGCGATCGCCCAGAGCCGCGCGACCCAGGGCGCGCTGAAGGACGCCAACGAAGCGGCTCTGAAAAGCTACGGCTTCACCGATGCGGCGCTTCGCAACGGCGAGGTCGTCCGCGCCATGGGCATGCTGCCGACCCTCGGTCAGGCCTGGGCGCAGCATCGGGCCGTCACCATCGAACGGGGCGCCGCCGCGGCCGAAGCCTCGAACATGTACACCGACATCATCAAGGCGGTGCGCATGGGGATGCAGGTGCTGATCGTGGCGATCGGCGCCTACCTGATCCTCAAGGGCAAGATCCATGCGGGCATGCTGTTCGCCAACATGATCCTGGCGAGCCGGGCGCTTCAGCCGATCGAGAAGATCGTCGGGTCGTGGGATGCGCTCAACAACATGTACCGGGCCTACGAACGTCTCAACAAGCTGCTGGCGGGCGCCGAGCCGCCGGCTCGCGCTACGGCCCTGCCGCGGCCACTGGGCAAGCTGTCCGTCGAGGGGGTGAACTTCGCGCCCCCCGGCGTGCCCAAGCTGGTGCTGGCCAACATCAACTTCACGGTGGAGCCCAACGAGGTTCTGGGCGTGATCGGCCCGTCCGGCGCCGGCAAGTCGACGCTGGCGCGACTTCTCGTCGGGATCTGGAAACCGATCAACGGCGTCGTCCGCCTGGACGGGGCCGATGTCTTCACCTGGGATCGGGCCGATTTCGGCCGCTACATCGGGTACCTGCCGCAGGACACCGAATTGTTCGGCGGCTCGGTGCGCAACAACATCGCCCGCTTCCGCGAGGGCGTCACCGACGAGGAAGTGGTGGCCGCCGCACAGTTGGCCGGCGTTCACGAACTCATCCTGCGGATGCCCAAGGGCTACGATACCGAAGTGGGCGAGGGCGGCGTGGTGCTCTCGGCGGGTCAGCGGCAGCGGGTCGGCCTTGCGCGCACGGTGCTTGGCAAGCCGGCCTTCGTGGTCCTGGACGAGCCGAACGCGAACCTCGACGCTGAAGGCGAGGAGGCGCTCATGCGCGCCGTCGACGCCATGAAAGCCAACGGGGCGACCGTGGTGATCATCTCCCACAAGCCCGGCGTGTTCCGCGCCGCGGACAAGATGCTGGTGTTGCGCGAAGGCCGTGTGGAACTGTTCGGACCGCGAGATCAGGTCATGGCGCGACTGGTCAAGCCGGCTCAGCCGCCGGCGCAGGCCGCGGATGTGCGCGCCGTGGAGGGCGGTCGATGAAGCTGGATCTGACCCCGGCCAAGCGCAGCTACGTCGCGCCGACTTTCGGCAGCGACGAAAAGGAGGCGATGCCCTCCGAACTGCAGCAGCGGCTGCGGCGGCCGATGGTGGTCGGCGCCGGTGTCATCGGCGCCTTCGTGATCGGACTGGGCCTCTGGGCCTCCGTCAGTCAGCTGAGCACCGGAATCACGGCTCAGGCCGAAGTGCGGGCAGACGCCCAGCGCAAGACCCTCCGTCACCGGGAAACCGGGGTCGTCAAGGCGATCCTGGTCAAAGAGGGCCAGCTGGTCCGGGCGGGCCAGCCGCTGCTTCTGTTCAATGACGTCGAGGCGCGCGCCGCCGTCACGGTCACCCAGAATCAGTACGACACCTTCCTGAGCCAGAACGCCCGCTTCACGGCCGAGGCGCTGGGCAAGACCTCGCTCGAGTTTCCTGCGGAACTGACGGCGCGGATGTCCGATCCGGCCGTCGCCACCCTGGTCCGCGACCAGCAGTTCGTCTTCACGGCCCGCCAGCAGCTCTTCCAGAGCCAGGCCGCCGTCCTCCAGCAACGGATCGAGCAGCAGGAGACACAGGTCGTCGGCCAGCAGGCGCAGGTCGATTCGATCCTGGAGCAGCAGCGACTGACCGAGGAGGAGCTCGCGGGCTATCGCAAGCTGAACGAGCAGGGCTTCGCGCCCAAGACCTTGATTCTACGCTATGAGCGGTCGCTGGCGGAGCTCGCGGGCCGGCGCGGCCAACTGACCGCCGACATCGCACGGCTGCGGCAGCAGATGGGCGAGACCCGTCTGCAGCTCACCTCGATCCGCAACGAGCGTGAGAGCCAGGCGGCTGAGGGGCTGCGCGACAGCCAGGCCAAGCTCGCCGACGTGATCCCCCGGCTGACGACGGCCCGCCAGGCGTTGGACGCCACGGTCGTGCGGTCCCCGGCGGACGGCTACGTCTTCAACCTGACCCAGTTCACCGTCGGCGGCGTCGTTGGGGCCGGCGAGGTCATGATGGACATCGTTCCGTCGGGCACGCCGCTGACCGTCACCGCCAAGATCAAGCCCGAGGACGTCGACGAGGTCCATCAGGGGATGAAGGCGCGGGTCAAGCTGACCGGCC
>JAIXTR010000180.1 GCA_027483845.1 Caulobacteraceae bacterium
ATCCCTGGGGCAACAACGAGCAGAACCTGTCGCTGTTCGTGCACGGCTTCTCCACCCAGCAGCTGGGCTACACCCTGGACGGAGTCCCGCTCGGCGACCAGCAGTACGGCAACTACAACGGCCTGTCGGTCTCCCGCGCCATCAGCAGCGAGAACGTCTCGCGGGTCACGCTCTCCTCCGGCGCCGGCTCGCTCGGCGTCGCCTCGACCAGCAACCTCGGCGGGGCGATCGAGACCTTCAGCCGTGACCCGTCGATGGAGCGCGGCCTAAACGTGCGCGCCACCCTGGGCAGCTACGAAGCCAACCGCGAGTTCATCCGTCTGGACAGCGGCGAGATGATGGGCGGCTTCCGCGGCTACATCTCGTACCTGCATCAGGACCAGCGCGCCTGGGACTTCGACGGTCACCAGCGCGGCCACCAGGTGAACCTGAAAGTCCTGCGCGACGACGACCACGGCACGTTCACCTTCTTCGCCGGCTGGCAGATGAAGGTTGAGCCGAACGAGGACGCCACGGCCTTCGGCACCTCCCAGACCGCCGCCGCGAGAGGGTTCACGCCGTACACCCGACCGTTCCTCTATCCCGACCTCGCCGCCTGCACGAGCACGCTCACCGGCGGCCCCGGCACGCCGAACCCGGCGCAAGGCAACAACTTCTCGAACTGCTTCAGCGCCGCGCAGCGCGAGGACATCATCAGCTACGTGCGCTACGCCTGGAAGCCGTTCGAAGGGGTCACCTGGACCAACACGGCCTACTATCACTACAACTTCGGCCGCGGCATCGTGTCTGGCCCGATCAACACCGCCGGCCTGCCGGCGCTCTTCGCCACCTACTATCCCAATCTGGTGGTCGGTACGGCGACCAGCACGGCGACGCTCCAGAACATCGTCAACCTGTTCGGCGGCAGCGGGAACGCGGTGCGCACGACGGAATACCGGATCAATCGCGGCGGCCTGCAGTCGAACGTGGTCTGGCGACTGGGCGACCACAACATCCAGGCCGGCGCCTGGCTCGAGCACAACGAGCCGGCCCAGCAGCGCGCGTGGTATCCGATGACCGCCGCCAACAACGACCTGTCGCCCTACGACGTGCCCCGGGGCGCCAAGGTCCTCACCCAGTACGCCGCCGAGTTCTTCACCAACGACATCCAGCTCTATCTGCAGGACCAGTGGAAGGTGCTGCCCAACTTGACTCTGCAGGCCGGCTTCAAGTCCAGCCTGCAAGACGCCACTGGCAAGTTCCCGATCAACCAGCGCAACCTGCCCTCCGTGGCGGTCCCCGTGCAATATCCGACCGGCAGCATCACCTCGAACAAATGGTTCCTGCCGCAGATCGGCCTGCTTTGGGATCCCACCGAGAACGAGCAGGTCTTCGTCAACGCCCAGCAGAATATGCGCCAGTTCATCCCGTACGGCGCGGGCAGCGGCTTCTACGGCTTCTCGGCCTGGAGCCTGGGCACCCAGGCGGCGTTCGAGTTGTTCAAGGACACGGTGAAGCCCGAGACCTCATGGACCTATGAAGCGGGTCTGCGGACGCGCCATACCCTGGACGCGGGCATCCTGACCGGCTTCGACGGCCAGATCAGCGTCTACCACGTGAAGTTCCGCAACCGGCTCCTGAACATCGCGCCGTTCAACTTCATCAACCCCGCGCCGGCCTTGCTGGCCAACGTGGGCGGCGTGACGACGAACGGCATCGACGCGGCCGGCACGCTGCAGTTCGGCGAGCACTTCAGCCTCTACAACGCCATCTCGTACAACAAGTCGAAGTACGACGATGACTACCAGAGCGGCACGACCATCGTGGGTGGTGTGAGCACGCCGGTGACGGTGGCCACGGGCGGCAAGCAGGTTCCGCTCACGCCCAAGTGGATGAACAAGACCGTCGCCCGCTTCAACTGGGGTAACTTCGGAGCCTCGCTCTCCGGCGACTACGTCGGCAAGCGCCCGGTCACCTACCTGAACGACCTGTCGATCAAGTCGATGTTCCTGGTGGATCTTGAGGCCAGCTACACCTTCGAGGTCCCGGCCGACGGTATGCTGAAAGGCGCGCGCCTTTCGGCCAACATCACCAACCTGTTCGACAAGAAGGGCGTCTCGACGGCCGTCGTGACCGGCAACTCGGGCGGCTACAACGCCTTCCCGCAGTCGCCGCGCATGGGCTTCGTGACCCTGTCGGCGGACTTCTAGCCAAGCTTTGCGGCCGCGCGACGTTTCGTCCGCGCGGCCGCATTGCCCTTACCCTCGCGGCAAGCCATACGGGACGTCGAATCGGATCACGATACGTTCCCCATGTCCCAGCCTGTCCCCAAGCCCCTGCCCGACCTGTTCGGCGACGACGCCCTGAATCCGACGCCGGCTCCCCCATTGGCCGAAACCCATGAGCCGCGGGCCGATGCGCCGGTCACCGGCAAGCCCTCGGGCTACTCGGCCGCCGACATCGAGGTGCTGGAAGGGCTGGAGCCGGTCCGCAAGCGGCCGGGCATGTACATCGGCGGCACCGACGAGCGGGCGCTGCACCACCTGTTCGCCGAAGTCCTCGACAACGCCATGGACGAGGCTGTCGCCGGCCACGCCAAGCTGATCACCGTCACGCTCGAAGCCGACGGCGCGCTGACCGTCACGGACGACGGCCGCGGCATTCCCGTCGACCCGCACCCCAAGCACCCGGGCAAGTCGGCGCTCGAGGTCATCATGACCGTGCTGCACTCCGGCGGGAAATTCTCGGGCAAGGCCTACGAGACCTCGGGCGGCCTGCACGGCGTCGGCGTGTCGGTGGTCAACGCCCTGTCGGAACGCGTCGAGGTCACCGTCTGGAAGGACGGGTTCGAGTGGCGCCAGGCCTTCACGCGCGGCAAGCCGATCGGATCGATCGAAAAGCTGGGCCCGACGCGGAAGAAGGGCACCCAGATCAGCTTCCAGCCCGATCCGGTGATCTTCGGCGACGGCGTGGCCTTCAAGCCTGCGCGCCTCTACCGGATGGCGCGCTCCAAGGCCTACCTGTTCGGCGGCGTCGAGATCCGCTGGAAGTGCGATCCGGCCCGCATCCACGACCAGACCCCGGCCGAGGCCACCTTCCGCTTCCCCAACGGCCTGGCCGACTTCCTGGCCGAGCGGATCAAGGGCCTGGAGACGGTGACGCCCGAGCCCTTCGCCGGCCGCTTCGCCCGTCCCGGCGAGGCCGGCAAGGTCGAGTGGGCCATCGCCTGGACCCCGGCCGGCTTCGGCGAGGCCGACAGCTTCATGCAGTCCTACTGCAACACCGTGCCCACGCCCGAGGGCGGCACGCACGAGGCCGGTCTGCGGGCCGTTCTGACCAAGGGTCTGAAGCAGTACGCCGAACTGACCGGCGAGAAACGCGGCGGCCTGATCACCGCCGACGACGTAATCTCCCAGGCCGGAGCCCTGGTCAGCGTCTTCATCCGCGACCCGGAATTCCAGGGACAGACCAAGGAAAAGCTGTCCTCCACCGAGGCCCAGCGCCTGGTGGAAAAAGCCCTGGCCGACCCCTTCGACCACTGGCTGACCGCCCAGCCCAAGTCCGCCAGCGCCCTGCTGCAGTTCGTGGTCGAGCGGGCCGAGGAGCGTCTGAAGCGCCGCAAGGACAAGGAAGTCGCCCGCGCGTCGGCGACCCGCAAGCTGCGCCTGCCAGGCAAGCTGGCCGACTGCTCCGGCTCGGCCACCGGCGGCACCGAACTGTTCCTGGTCGAGGGCGACTCGGCCGGCGGCTCGGCGAAACAGGCCCGCGACCGCAAGACCCAGGCGATCCTGCCCCTGCGCGGCAAGATCCTGAACGTCGCCTCGGCGTCGATCGACAAGTTCGGCGGCAACAAGGAGCTCTCCGACCTGCTCCTGGCGCTCGGCGCGCAGACGGGCGCCAAGTTCAAGGACGAGGATCTCCGCTACGACCGCATCGTCATCATGACGGACGCCGACGTGGACGGGGCCCACATCGCCAGCCTGCTGATCACCTTCTTCTACCGGACCATGCCGGACCTGATCCGCGGCGGCCGGCTGTACCTGGCGCTGCCCCCGCTCTACCGGCTCAGCCATGGCGGCAAGGCGGTCTACGCCCGCGACAACGAGCACCGCGACCAGCTGCTGGCCACCGAGTTCAAGGGCAAGAAGCCCGAGATCAGCCGGTTCAAGGGCCTAGGCGAGATGATGCCCGCGCAGCTCAAGGAAACCACCATGGACCCCAAGAGCCGCACGCTCGCCCGGGTTACCCTGCCCCGCGCCGAGGAGGTGGTGGAGGATCTGGTGGAACGGCTCATGGGCCGCAAGCCCGAGGCCCGCTTCCAGTTCATCCAGGAGAACGCCGAGTTCGCCGCCGCAGACCTCGATATCTGAGCAACGGCGGCGCCGGACGGACCCTCTGCTTGTGCTGTGCGTTGACAGCCGGACCGTGCGCCGTATGTTCCGCGCGCGTGCCGATCTCCGTCCACGCCACAGCGTCGCGCCATACCCGTCTTGCGGGAGCGCCCCGCACCATCGTTAGCGAATGACCGAATTTTTCGACCTGGGCCTCTCGCCCGCGACCCTCACAGCCGTCGCCGAGACCGGCTACACCACCGCCACGCCGATCCAGGCGGAGGCGATCCCGGTCGCCTTGCAGGGGCTCGACGTCCTGGGCATCGCCCAGACCGGCACCGGCAAGACCGCCGCCTTCACCCTGCCGATGATCGATCGCCTGGCCGCCGGCCGGTCGAAGGCGCGCATGCCGCGCGCCCTGGTGATCGCCCCCACCCGTGAGCTGGCCGACCAGGTCGCCGCCTCCTTCGAGAAGTACGCCAAGGGACAGAAGCTGTCCTGGGCCCTGCTGATCGGCGGCGTCTCCTTCAAGGACCAGGAACTCAAGCTGGACCGCGGCGTGGACGTGCTGATCGCCACCCCCGGCCGCCTGCTCGACCACTTCGAGCGCGGCAAGCTGCTGATGACCGGCGTGCAGATCATGGTGGTCGACGAAGCCGACCGCATGCTGGACATGGGGTTCATCCCCGATCTGGAACGCATCTTCAAGCTGACGCCGGCCAAGAAGCAGACACTGTTCTTCTCTGCGACCATGCCGCCGGAAATCACCCGGCTGACCAAGCAGTTCCTGCGCGATCCGGTGCGCATCGAGGCCTCGCGCCCGGCGCAGACCGCCGAGACGATCACCCAGAACCTGGTCCGCATCCCGACCGCCGATCCCAAGGCCAAGCGCACGGCGCTGCGCGAGCTGATCGCCCGGGCCGACGTGAAGAACGGCATCGTCTTCTGCAACCGGAAGGCCGAGGTCGATATCGTCGCCAAGTCGCTGCAGAAGCACGGCCTGGACGCCGCTCCCATCCACGGTGACCTCGACCAGCAGACGCGGATGCGGACGCTGGAAAGCTTCCGCAACGGCTCGCTACGCCTGCTGTGCGCGTCCGACGTCGCCGCTCGCGGCCTGGACATCCCGGCCGTCAGCCACGTCTTCAACTATGACGTGCCGCACCACGCCGACGACTACGTCCACCGGATCGGCCGCACCGGACGCGCCGGACGCCTGGGTCAGGCGTTCATGATCGTCACGCCCGCCGACAGCCGCAACCTGGACAAGGTGCTGAAGCTGATCGGTATGGCGCCCGAGGAGATCACCATCGAGGGGATCGACTGGGCCAGCATCAAGGACGAGCCCCGCGCCGGCCGCGGCGGCAGTCGCGACCGCGACCGTGGCGGCTCGGGCCGAGGCCGTGAACGCGGCGGCCGGGACCGCGCGCCGCGCGAGGATCGTCCGGCCCGCGTCGAGGCCGTCGAGGCCGAAGCCGCCCCCGTCGCCTCACCCGCCGAACGCCCCGCCGACGCCCCTGCCCCCCGCTCGCGCCGCGACCGTGGCCGCGTTGCGCCGCAGGCCCGCGTCGAGCCGGTCGAGGCCGTGGAAACCGCCGAGGCGACTGCGCGTCCCGAACGTCGTCCCCGCCCCGAGCGCAGCGCCGGGCTGGACCGTGTGGAACGTGGCGGTCGTCCCGACGCCCGACCCGCCCGCGTTGAGCGGTCGGAGCGCCGGCCGGACCGTCCGGAACGCGGCCGGGATCGCGATCGTGACGACGATGATCGTGATCGCGTCGTCGGCTTCGGCGGCGACACGCCGGCGTTTCTGATGCGCGCCCCGCCGACGCGACCCAGCGAAGATTAATGTTCGCCTTTAACGCGTCGTTTGGGGTCCGCGCTTAGATTGCAATCCATGTCGTCCGACATCGATTCAATTCTCCGCAGCCCCAAGGCCTATATCTGGGCCCAGAAGGCGATTGAGGCCATGGAGACCCATCGGGTCTGGCCGACCGCGCTCAACTTCGAGCTGTGGCTGCACTACGTCGCGGCCAAGGACAGCAACGTCGCCGCGGAGATCCACACGGTGCTGCAGTCCGGCGCGCCGTTCACCGATCAGGTCGGCGAGAAGATCGCCGCCCAGCATCTGCCCGCGGTCAAGCTGTCGGGCGAGATCCTGGACGCGGGCAAGAGCCTGTCGGACGAGTTGGACAGCGTCCATCGCGCCATCGAATCGGCCCGCGAGACCAGCGAGGCCTACGGCCAGCAGCTCGCCACCGCCAGCCAGTCGCTGGAAGACCAGGACACCGACGCCGTCCGCTCCATGGTCGAAAGCCTCAGCGTCGCCACCCGCAAGGTGCGCGAGGAGAACCAGGCGCTGGAAAGCCAGCTGGCCGACACCACGGACGAACTGGGCCGTCTGCGCGAACACCTGGAACAGGTTCGCCGCGACGCCATGACCGACGCCCTCACCAACCTCGCGAACCGCAAGGCCTTCGACGAGACGCTGGAGCGTACCTGCGTCCAGGCCGAGACGAAGGGCGTCCCCTCGACGCTGGCGATCGTCGATATCGATCATTTCAAGTTGTTCAACGACACCTGGGGCCACCAGACCGGCGACCAGGTCATCCGCTACGTCGCCAGCGTGATCGGCCGCGTCGCGTCAGGCGCCCGCTTCTCCGCGCGCTACGGCGGCGAGGAATTCGCGGTGATCTTCCCCGGCGAAAACAGCGCCGCCGCGCTGGCCGCCATGGAGGTGGCTCGCGAGGAGATTTCGTCGCGCGTCCTGAAGCGCCGCTCCACCAACGAGGACCTGGGCGCGATCACCATCTCGACCGGCATCGCCGAGTTCAAGACAGGCGACACGCCAGCCGGCCTGCTGGAACGCGCCGACGGGGCGCTCTATGCGTCCAAGCGCTCCGGCCGCAACCGCACCTCCTTGGCCGACCTGGGCTCCGAGTCCACCCGCGCCGCCTGACGGGACGTCCGCACGCGGATTGTCCTTGGCTGACGCCGGGGTATCTTGCCTTGAGTTGAGCGCAAAGAAGTTCACCCAAGGAGGACGCCATGGACGGCGCGCAAGCCAGCCCCAAGGTCAAGACATCCACCGACGCGGGGGTGGGCATCATCACCCTCTCCGATCCCGGCACCCTGAACGCCGCCGGGCTCGACCTGATGGCCGAGCTCACCGCCGCGTTCGAGGACTTCGCCTATGGCGACAAGGTCCGGGCGATCGTCATCACCGGCGAAGGGCGCGGCTTCTGCTCGGGCGCCAATCTGTCCGGCGGCGGCGGCGCGGCGCGACCTGCGCCCTCGGGCGCGCCGAACCAGGCGCTGCTCAGCACCTTCAACCCGTTCGTGTCCGCGGTCCGCAAGTCGCCCAAGCCGCTGGTCTCGGCGGTGAATGGCGTGGCCGCCGGCGTCGGCGTCTCGCTGGCCCTGGCCGCCGACCTCAGCGTCGCCGCCGAGAGCGCCTACTTCCTGCTGGCCTTCCGCCGCATCGGCCTGGTGCCGGACGGCGGCGCCACCTGGATGCTGCCGCGCCTGGTCGGCAAGGCCCGCGCCATGGAGCTGATGCTCCTGGGTGAAAAGCTGCCCGCCAAGACGGCCGTGGAGTGGGGCCTGATCAACAAGTGCGTGCCCGACGCCGAGCTGATGGCCGCCGCCATGCAGTACGCCAACGCCCTGGCCGAAGGTCCGGCCTCGCTGGGCCTGACCCGCAACCTCGTCTGGGACGCCTTCGACTCGGCCTGGCATGAGCAGCTCGAAGCCGAAGCCTATGCCCAGGGCGTCGCCCAACGCAGCAGCGACGCGCGTGAAGGCGTCATGGCCTTCGCCGAGAAGCGCCCGGCCAAGTTCACCGGCCGCTAGAGCACGACAGCTTGAAGTGGGCGCCGGTTCAAGCGCCCGTCGTGCGCTAAACATATGAAAGTGAGCCTGTTTTTCCGTTTCAGATGAGTCCATCTGAAACGGACAGGCTCTAGGCGAAGCCGCCGCTTCCACGGTAGAGACCCTCGCAAGCCGCTTGCGAGGGTCTTTTCGTGCTCACCGTCCACCACCTGAACAATTCGCGCTCGCAGCGCGTGCTCTGGCTGCTGG
>JAIXTR010000338.1 GCA_027483845.1 Caulobacteraceae bacterium
GCCATGGAGCGCATGCGGTTCTTCGCGAAACCCGCGCTGGCTCGCGGCGCCGGTCCCCTGTCCCGCGCGGCGATGGCGATGGCCTATACCGCGCGCCATACCGAGTGGATGGCCGCCGACGCCGTGCGCGCCCGCCTGCGCCACGAGATCGACCAGGCGTTCGAGAGCTGGCACGTGATCCTGGCGCCCATATCGCCGGTGGCGGCCTTCCCGCACGACAAGCGGCCGTTCCAGAAGCGCAGCCTGACCCTGTCGACCGGCGAGGCGATCCCCTATCCCTCGATGCTGACCTGGATCTCGGCGGCCACAGCCCTGCGGCTGCCCGCCACGGCGGTTCCCGCGGGCCTGACCAAGGGCGGATTGCCGGTGGGCGTGCAACTGATCGGCCCCCACGCGGGCGACGCAAAGACCCTCGCCGTCGCCCAGGCCATCGACGAGAACATCAGGGGCTTCGTCGCGCCCGAGCTTTAGGCTTCGCCAGCTCGATCCAGACGGGGGCGTGATCGCTGGCGCCGGCCTTTCCGCGGTGCGCGCGGTCGACGCCAGCGCCCTTGAGACGGGTCGCGGCCGAGGGGCTCAGCAGCAGGTGGTCGATGCGCAACCCGGCGTCCCGCGCGAATGAGTTCCGCCAGTACTTCCAGAAGGTATAGACCGGCCCCTCCGGAAACCTGGCCCGGATGGCGTCGGTCCAGCCGCGGGCCTGCAGGTCCAGGTAGATCGCCTTCAGCGCAGGTTGGAACAGGGCGTCGTCACGCCAGCGGTCGGGCACGTAGACATCCGCGTCGGTAGGAATGATGTTGTAGTCCCCGGCCAGGACCACCGGCTGGCCTGTCGCCAGCAAGCTGTCGGCATGCCGCTGGAACCGATCGTACCAGGCGAGCTTGGCGTCGTACTTCGCGCTGGGGACGGGGTTGCCGTTCGGCGCATAGATGCAGGCCACCACGACGCCGTTCACCGCGCCCTCGATGTAGCGGCTCTCGCGATCGGCAGGGTCGCCGGGCAGGCCGCGCCGGATCGCGATGGGATCGGTTCCGCGGCTGAGGATGGCCACGCCGTTCCAGCTCTTCTGGCCCTGCCAGATCGCGCCGTAGCCCGCTTGGCGGATCGCCGCGATGGGAAACCCCGCGTCCGGGGTCTTCAGTTCCTGCAGGCACGCCACGTCGGGTCGGGTGTCGGCGAGCCAGGACAGGAGATGCTCCAGCCGGCCGTTCACGCCATTCACGTTGTAGGTCGCGATCCGCACCGGGCGGGAACTCGCGCCGGCGACGCCTGTTCCGCGCTCAGCCCTGTCCGGTGGAGCCGAAGCCGCCTGCGCCGCGCGCCGTCTCGTCCAGGCTGTCCACTTCGGCCCAGGTCGCCTGCACCACCGGGGCGATCACCAGCTGGGCGATACGGTCGCCGCGGCGGATGGTGAAGGCCTCCGCGCCGTGGTTGATCAGGATCACCTTCACCTCGCCGCGATAGTCGGCGTCGATGGTGCCGGGCGTGTTCAGGCAGGTGACCCCGTTCTTGAACGCCAGGCCCGAGCGGGGCCGCACCTGGCCCTCGAAGCCGGCGGGCAGGGCGAAGGCCAGGCCGGTGGGCACCGCGAAGCGGTCGCCAGGGTGCAGCACCAGCGGCGCGTCCTCCGGCACTGCGGCCCGCAGGTCCATGCCCGCCGCCTGCGCGGTCTCATACGCCGGCAGGGCGATGCCGTCGGCGTGGGGCAGGCGGGTGATCGGTACGGTGGGGGACACTTAGAATTCCTCGGCGATGCGGGCGGCGAGGCGGCGGGCGACCTCGCCCTTGGCCATGCGGTCCCATCGCTCGATTCCCGCGGCGGAGACTATCGCCACCACATTCTGGTCGCCGCCCATGACGCCTTCGATGCTCACGTCGTTGGCGATGATCCAGTCGCAGCCCTTGCGGGCCAGCTTGGCCTGGGCATGAGCCTCCACGGAATCGGTCTCGGCCGCGAAGCCGATCACCAGGCGAGGCCGCGTCGAGGCCTTGGACAGGGTCGCCAGGATGTCGGGGTTTTCGACCAGTTCGATGGCCGGCGGGCCGCCCTCGCCCTTCTTGATCTTGCGCGGGCCCTCCACGGCCGGACGCCAGTCGGCCACCGCCGCGACGCAGACGGCGATGTCAGCCGGCAGGGCGGCCTCGCAGGCGGCCAGCATCTCGCGGGCGGTCTCCACATCGACGCGCGTCACGCCGGCCGGCGCCGGGAGCGCCGTGGGCCCGCTGACCAGGGTCACCGCCGCCCCCAGGTCCGCCAGGGCGCCGGCGATGGCGTAGCCCTGCTTGCCCGACGAGCGGTTGGTGATCAGGCGCACGGGGTCGAGCGGTTCGGCCGTGGGACCGGCGGTGACAATGGCGCGCCGGCCCGCCAGCGGCCGGGCGGCCGGACCGGCCAGCGCCGCGCGGATCGCCTCGAAGATCTCGGCCGGCTCGGCCATGCGCCCGGGGCCATACTCGCCGCAGGCCATGGCGCCGTCGTCCGGCCCGACGAACAGGACGCCGTCGGCTTTCAGCTGTGCGACATTCCGTTTCGTCGCCGGATGCTCCCACATGCGCACGTTCATGGCCGGGGCCATCAGGACCGGCTTGTCGGTGGCCAGCAGGGTCGTGGCGGCCAGATCCCCCGCCAGGCCGTTCGCCGCCTTGGCCATCAGGTCCGCCGTCGCCGGCGCCACCACCACCAGGTCGGCCGAGCGGCTGAGCTGGATGTGGCCCATCTCGGCCTCGTCGGTCAGGCTGAACAGCTCGGAATAGACCTTGTCCTCGGCCAGGGCCGACAGGCTGAGCGGGGTGACGAACTCGGCGCCCGCGCGGGTGAGGATCGGCCGCACGCCGATCCCGGCCTTGCGCAGAAGGCGGGTCAGCTCCAGGGCCTTGTAGGCCGCGATGCCGCCCCCGACGATCAGAAGAACGCGCTGTTCGGCCAAGGCCACCCACCCCTCAAAGTCGCTCCGATGTAGGTCATCCCAACGGACTCGACAAACGCTCCCGCTTGTGTTCATTCTTTGTTCCAGCTCGACCATAGGACGGGAAACGAGATGGCTAAATCGAAGATTGTTCTGCTGTTCGC
>JAIXTR010000178.1 GCA_027483845.1 Caulobacteraceae bacterium
GGCGCGGCGGCGGCCAAGGCGGCGTTGAGATCGGGCTCGGCCTTGTAGTCGATCACATGGTCGATCCCGATCGACGTCAGGAAAGCGACCTTCTCGGCCCCGCCGGCCGAGCCAATCACCGTATGGCCCTTGGCCTTGGCGATCTGAGCGACCATGGACCCCACGGCTCCGGCCGCGCCCGAGACGAAGACGACATCGCCGTCCTTCAACGCCGCGACCCGCAGCAGCCCGGCATAGGCCGTAAGTCCTGGCATGCCCGCGGCGCCCAGGAAGGTCTGCGGCGGCAGGCCGCGCGGATCCAGTTTCTGGACCTTGTCAGCGCCGGCCGTGAAGCCTTCGCGCCAGCCGAAGCCGGACTGGACCAGGTCGCCCACCTTCAGCGCCGGGCTGTTGGAGGCCGTGACCTCGCCGATCGCCCCGCCGTCCATCGCCATACCGAGCGGGAAGGGCGGGCTGTAGCTCTTCACGTCGTTCATGCGCCCGCGCATGTACGGGTCGACCGTCATCCAGAGGTTCTTCACCTGCACCTCGCCGTCGCCCGGCGCCGGGAGCTCGACGGTGGCCAGCTCGAAGTTGTCGGCGGTGGGCAGGCCGTTCGGGCGGCTCTTCAGGCGAATTTCGCGGACGGAGGTCATCGGGGGGCTTCCTCGGGGTTGAATTTCAAACAGCTGTACGACTGTGGCCGGGTGGCGTCGAGGTCGCGGCGCGTGCTAACGCCCGGCCATGATCGAAACCTTGCGCGGCGGCGTGATCGGGGCGGGCGTGTTCGGCGGCTATCACGCGCGGCAGTACGCGCGATTGCCGGGCGTGACCTTTGCGGGCGTCTTCGACCTGCAGCCCGAGCGGGCGGCGGCCGTGGCCATGCCGCTGGGCGGGCGCGGCTTCGCCGATCTCGACGCCTTTTTCGATGCTGTGGATGTTGTGACCATCGCCTCGCCGGCCACCTGCCATGCCGAACAGGCGCTGGCGGCGATCGCGGCGGGCAAGTCGGTCTACATCGAGAAGCCGATCGGCGTGGCGATGGTCGAGGCCCAGAAGGTGAGGGCCGCCGGCGCCGCCCAGGGCGTCGTTGTCGCCTGCGGGCACCAGGAGCGGGTGATCTTTCGGGCCATGGGCCTGCTCGACGTGCCTGAACAACCTCTGCGGCTCGAAGCTCTGCGCCACGGCCCGCCGTCGGATCGAAGCCGCGACGTCTCCGCCGTGCTGGATCTGATGATCCACGACATCGATCTTTGCCTGGCCATCGCCGCCGCTGACCCGGTGACGGCGGAGGCCGAGGGCGCGCGCGGGCCCGACGGGGTCTGGGACACGATCCGCGCCGACGTGACGTTCGAGAGCGGCTTCTCGGCGGTCTTCGATGTCTCCCGCCGGGCCGAGGCCCGTCGGCGGACCATGCGCATCGTCTATCCCTCGGGCGAGGTCGAGGTCGACTTCGTGGCCCGGACGTTCCGCAACACGACGCCCTATGCCCTGAACCCCGACTTCGCGGACACGCCCGCCGGCCAGGATCCGCTGGGCGCCAGCGTCGAGGGTTTTCTGATGGCGGTGCGCGGCGAGGCGCCTCGGCCCATCGTCACCGCCGACGAGGCCATCGCGGCCCTGGACCTGGCCATAGCCGTCGAACAGGCGTTGGAAGACGCCGCGTAAGCCGGCTAGCGTGGCGGCTCATCTCGGAGACCGCCATGTCCAGCGCCTATGATTTCGCCTTCGACAGCATCGACGGCCAGCCGCTGCCGCTGACCACGTTCAAGGATAAGGTGGTCCTGGTCGTGAACACCGCCTCGCGTTGCGGCCTGACCCCGCAGTACGATAGTCTGGAGAAGCTCTACTCCGACTACAAGGACCGGGGCGTCGTGGTCCTGGGCGTGCCGTGCAACCAGTTCATGGGCCAGGAGCCCGGGACCGAGGCCGAGATCCAGACCTTCTGCAGCACCACCTTCGGCATCGACTTTCCCATGACCTCCAAGGTGGACGTGAAGGGCGAGGCCGCCCACCCGTTCTACAAGTGGGCCGAGGCCCAGCTGGGCGAGCCGGCGGTTCCGGTCTGGAACTTCCACAAGATCCTGATCGGCAAGACGGGCGAGGCCATCCGCGCCTTCGGGCCGCGCACCGAGCCGCTGGACGGCGAGGTCACCGGAGCCATCGAGGCCGCGCTCTGCGCGTCGACCTGATCGAGCGGTCGCTGGAGCAGGCCGGCGACCCCAGCGCGGACATCTATGCGCGACTGTTCGCGGAGTTTCCGGACGCCGAAGCTCGGTTTGCACGCGACGTGACCGGCGCGGTCCGGGCCGAGATGCTGACCATGATCTTCGACTGCCTGATGAACCCGGCGGGGCCTTATCAGCGGCACATGGTGCGGGCTGAGCGCGTGAACCACGACAGCTACGGCACCCCGGCCGCGCACTTCGATCGGTTCTTCTGGATCGTGCGGGACGTCTGCCGCGCGCGGGTGGGCGCGGGCTGGACGCCTGAGATGGATACCGCCTGGACCGAGCAGATCGAGGCGATCCTGACGGCCTCGCGATAAGAAGCGGGCGCTCCGTCGTTCGACGAAGCGCCCAGTCGGTCTTGGGTCGTTGGATTTTTAGGCTCTAGAAGCGGTACTGAAGCTCGATCCCGTAGATCCGGGGCGGGGTCAGTTCCAGGTTCTGCGCCCCCGTTGCGAAGCGGTCCGTCGGGTCCGTGGCGCTGTTGTTGCGGTTCGAGCCGCCGACCGCGGCGTCGTAGCCCTCGGTGTCGAACACGTTCTTCACGTAGGCGATGACCGTGTATTTGCCGCCGGTCGGCGCCCAGTAGGCCCGAAGGTCGACCTGATCCCACGATGGGGCCTTGTTGTACTCCCGGGTGAAGACGTTCGCGTAGGCTTCGGTGCGGTAGAGGTAGGTCGCGCCGACCGTCAGGGAGCCGGGTTCCATCTCGAAGGTGTAGGATCCGTTCAGGGCCACCTTGTGCTTCGGCGCCTGCGGCAGACGGTTGCCCACGATGCTGACGGCGCCGGTGTTGATGTTGTCGTTCACATCGACCAGCGTGACGCTCTTCTTGATCTTCGTCGGGTTGAACCCGTAGTCCAGGGTCAGGCGAAGCGGGCGGATCGGCTGCCAGATCGTGCTGAGTTCGATCCCCTTGGACTCCGACTTCGCGATGTTGATGAACTGGCTGACGTTGGTCGGGCCGTTCTTCACCGTCACCGGGGCCTGCAGGTTGCGGTAGTCGAGGTAGAAGACCGCCGCGTTGATCTGGACCGTTGAGAAGTTCTTCTTCAGGCCGATTTCGTACGA
>JAIXTR010000366.1 GCA_027483845.1 Caulobacteraceae bacterium
CCGATGTCGCCGTCCGGGCTGGCGGCGCGGACCCGCGCGAGCAGGGCGGGGTCGCCGGCCATCCAGCCGAACTTCAGCGCGAAGAGGCCGAACACCTTCGTGAGGCTGGAGACGGTGAGGATGTTGGCGGCGGCGGCGGCGGCGGGGGGCGCCCCACCGGCGGCGGCGAAGTCGCCATAGACTTCGTCCACGATCAGCACCGCCCCCACGGTTGCGGCGACGCCGGCGATGGTGGCGAGCTCGTCCGCCGTGAGGTGCGCGCCGCTGGGATTGTGCAGGTTGGTGATCACCACGGCGCGGGTGCGTGGCGTGAGCTGGGCGGCCAGGTCGTCGAGATCCACGCGATAGTCGGGCGCCGGTCGCTGAACATCGCCAACGATCGCGCCTACGGCGAGCGCCTGTCGGGCCAGGACGTCGAAGCCAGGTTGTTCGACCAGCACGTGATCGCCGGGCGCGACCAGGGCGCGGAGCGCGAGCGACAGGGCGGCGGTCGCGCCGGTGGTGGTCATGATCTGGTCGGGCGAAAGCCCATAGCGGCGCGCCAGCGCCTCGACCGCAAACCGGTTGCCGTCCGAGAAGACACTGACATAGCGGGACGACACCGGCGGCGAGAACGCCTCGCGCACGATGTCCATCAACGCGGCCGTCGGCTCGGCGATCGTGCTGTCCCACAGCATCGCCACGTCGGCGCCCGACTCGCGGACGCGCACGACCGCGCGGCCCCAGTCGGCATAGGACGGCGCATCGAACAGGTCGTCAGCCTCAGCCCGGGGCTGCGCGCCGGCGGCACCTTGCAGATCGACTGAAGTCAACGAAGCATCCCTACGCCGCCCCCCAACCGTGGCGGGTGGTCTTAGCTTAGGCGCCAGCGGCGGAGTTTCTTTGCGAATTCACCCATGCACGACGTGGATCACGAGTGGGCTATTCGCGGGCTTCTCGCCAAGCGCATAACTCATGCGTGGAGCTCGGCCGACGCGTTTCGACGCGCTCGCGGGGGTGGTCCCAGAGGCCGCATAACGCAAGGAAAATCCGGGCGTTCGGCGCTAGGCTCCTAAAGCCTGCCCCGGGGATGCATATGACGAGACGGCGCTTCTGCGGCCTGGCCGCGTTGGGACTTGCGGTCTTGGCCCTGGCGCCCCCACCCGCTGGCGCTCAGGTGACGGCCGTACCGGTCCCGCGCGAGGCGGTGACCCAGCATCGGGGCGTCTTCAACGGCCAGGCCGTGCGCTATACCGCCACCGTGGCCGAGGCCGTGCTCGACGATCCGGCGGGGCGCCCCGCGGCGGCCGCGACGACGATCGCCTACGTCCGCGACGGGGTGAAGGATCGCGCCAGGCGGCCCGTGATGTTCGTGTTCAATGGCGGGCCGGGCGCATCCTCGTCGCCCCTGCACATGAGCGCCCTGGGTCCCTACAAGCGGACGTCCGCCGCGCCGGGGGACCGTAGCGCAGGGGGCTGGACGGAGAACCCCAACAGCCCGCTCGACGCCGTGGACATGGTGTTCATCGATCCGGTCGGCACCGGCTTCTCGCGGACGTTTCCCGGTAACGACGGCAAGGCCTTCTACTCGACCTCCGGCGACGCCGAGGCTGTGAAGCGGGTGATCCAGAGCTGGCTCAAGGCCAACGGCCGGGAGGCCTCGCCCCGCTATCTGGCCGGCGAGAGCTACGGCACCACGCGCGCGGCGAGCATCGTGAAAATCTCCCGGGATCTGCCGTTCGACGGTGTCCTGCTGATCGCGCTCGCCGGGGAGGTGACCGGCCGAGAGATGCCCTATGTGGTGGCGCTACCGACCATGGCGGCGGGGGCATGGTATCACCAGAAGATCGATCGCGCCGGACGGACCGTCGATCAGGTGTTCGCCGAGGCGCTGCAGTTCGCCCGGACGGAGTACCTCACCGCGCTGGTGGAGGGGGGCAGCCTGTCGCCTGCGGACCGGCGGCGGATCGCGGAGCGGATGGCCGGGCTGATCGGCCTGCCGGCGGACCTGATCGCGGCCAAGGACCTGCGAATCTCCAAGAACGACTGGATGTTCAACATCTTGAAGGACCAGAGCCGGCGGACGGGGCTGCTCGACGTCACGGTCACGGCGCCGCTCGAGCCCGGGCAGGACGGGGCCATCGACGATCCGGCGCTGGGCGTCGTGCCCAAGCGGGCCGCGGGCGCGCCGGCCGGCCCGCCGCCCAGCCCGGCGGCGCTGGGCGCCATCCCCAGTCCTGTCGTGGGGCGGTACATCAACGAGGTTCTCAAGTACCCGGCGACCGAGCCGTACTATGGCGTGAACTTCGCGGTGAATGCGGCCTGGGTCCATGAGCGGGGCGCCAATCCGTACGACGCCCTGGGGCAGGCGCTGCGCCAGACGCCGAAGATGCGGCTGTTCTGGGCGGCGGGGTACTACGACCTCACGACGCCCGCCTACGCCGGCCGGTATGTGCTCGATCAGGCGGGCGTGCCGGCAGAGCAGCTGACGGCGGTCTATTTCGCGGGGCCGCATGGGGTCTATGACCATCCTGAAAACCTGGCGCGGTTCAACGCCGCGGTGCGGACGTTCGTGACGGCGCCCTGAGGCGCGGCTGAGCCGGCAGGCACGCGGCATCATCCCCGTTTGGGCGCCGCCCAAGACGGGGTTTCGATCTGTCGAGATCGTGGGACGGTGACGCGGCGACGCGTCGCGCAATCGTCTGCGGCAACACATGGGGGTGGCGGTCTTTCGCGCATCAGCGCGAAACCGGGATGACCATCGTGGGGGGAGGCGGGCGTCTTCGGGCGACGCTCCGGTCAGCGTCGGGGCGGGCCTGTGGACCGTCGAGCCGGGGCGCCGGCCAGGCCGCTGAGCCTTTGCGACGGTGACAGGGTGAGCGTGGCGCTTCCGTTCGAGAGGCGGGCTCGGAGCGGTGTCGCGGCGGGCGGCCGCGCGGGTGGCGCGGGCTGGGCGACGACGCGGTGGAGGAGCTCGCGAAGGGTCGGGAGTTCGGCCACTTCAGGCAGCAGCGCCTCGGCGTCGCCGGCGACGCGTCCGAGGGTGCGGAGCAGCAGCGGGAAGGTGGCACGTTCGGCTTCGCGGTCTCGGTCGCGCTCGTCTTCGCGTTCAGGACGTTCGGTGGGCTCGGTTTCGAGTTGCTCGGTCTCGGCGCGCTCGGCCTCGATCGGCCCTGTCCGGCGTGCGTCCTGCTGGAGCCGCAAGGCCAGGGCGATGGAGAGGCGCACGGAGGTGAAGCTGCGTTGGAAGGCGTCGAAAAGGGTGAGCTTGCGGTCGAGGTCGTCCTCGGCCTGGGCCGCGTTGGCGAAGGCCACACCGAGGGCATGCGCCGCATTGCGCATATCGTCGAGCTGGGTTGCCTCGGCCTCCATGGAACAAAAGTAGAACATTGACGCTGGGGCGTCAAGCTTCAGTGAAGGCCTTCTTTCTAACGCCGTGGGGGAGGGGGACCGCGCCCCGCAGAGGGCGTGGTGGAGAGGGGAGGCCCCGGGCTCGGAGGATCGGCTGACTGCTCACGGGATGAGTGGACGAGGCTTGCCCTCTCCACCAACCGCTCTCCGCCTGCGGCTCGGCGGTCGGTCCCCCTCTCCCACGGCGTGGGAAAGGAACGTCTGTCGGCCCCCTACCGCGTGGCGTCCTTGATCAGGGTCCGGACGTCGTTGGCGAAGGCGCTGGCGGTGTCGCCGAGGTAGAGCATGTGGCCCGACGCGTAGCGCCTGAGCATCAGGCGGTCCTTGGGCAGGCCGGCCTGTTCGACGGCGTATTCGGCTGGGGCGGCGTGGGTGGTGAGGTCGTAGTAGCCGGAGGCGACCAGCACGCGCATCTTCTCGTTGCGGCGCATGGCGACGGCGAGGTCGGTGGCGAAGCTCTGGCCCTCGGGCACGCCCTTGCGATCCCAGTTCCAGGACGGCAGCAGGTCCTTCCAGACGATGGCGCCGTAGGGGCGGTCCATGGTGACCTTGAGGTCGTCGGCGACCATCTGGTGGAAGGCCGAGACGAAGCCCGGCACGTAGCGGCCCATGGCCGGGTCGTCGCCCACGGGATCATTGCCGCTGCCGGCCAGCGGCAGGGTGTAGCGGCTGTCATAGGCGCCGACCTGCAGGCCCTTGTCGGCCAGAAGCTGCCGGCCAAAGGCGCCGTCAGGGATCGTCAGGCTCTTGTCGAAGGCCTGGGCCGGCAGGCCGGTGTAGCCCGCCAGCCGCGCGGCCATGTCAGTGCGCTCGGCGGCGGTCAGGGTGCCCGCCTTGGCGCGTTTCAGCGCCTCGACATAGTCGGTCCGGGCGAAGGCCAGCACCTCGTTGTGGAAGGCGTCGAGGCTGCGACCCTTGCGGTCGATCGTCTGGTGATACCAGGCGGTGTCGGCCTTGGCGGGGAGGGCCAGGGCCTGCTGCATCTCGGCCGCGCCGGCTTCGCCGGACGCGTTGCGCGCGTTAAGGGTGGTGCCCAGCAGGATGACGCCGTTGAGCGTGATCCCGCGCATCATGCCCACGTAAAGCGGGCCGCCCATCAGGGCGCGGGGCAGCACGGCCGCGCGGACCGAGCCGTAGCTTTCGCCCATGACGAACTTGGGCGAATTCCAGCGCCGGTGCTCGGTGAGCCAGAGCTCGATGAACTGGCTGACGGTGTCTGCGTCCTCGTCGACGCCCCAGAAGTCGGCGGTGGTTCCCTTGCCGACCACCTTGGACCAGCCCGTGCCAACCGGATCGATGAACACAAGGTCGGCGACGTCCAGCAGGCTGTCAGGATTGTCCGCGACGCCGAAGGGCGGAACGTTGGAGGGATTGACCTCGCGGTCCAGCACCACGCGGCGGGGACCAACCACGCCCATGTGCAGCCACAGGGACGCCGAGCCGGGGCCGCCGTTGAACACGAACAGCACCGGGCGCTTCGGGTCGACCGGGCCATCCTTCAGGTAGCTGAAGGCGAAGATCGAGCCGATGGGCTCGGCGGCGCGGTTGTAGAGATAGGTTTCGCCGGCGATGGCCGTGTAGGCGACCTTCGCACCCTTGATCGTGACGGTGTGTTTGCTGACGAAGCGCTTCGGCGCGGGCAGGGCCTCGACCGGACCCGGCGCGGTGGGCCGCGACATCGGGATGGCGAAGGGGCCGGCGTTGGGCGCCGGCGGCGGGGTCTGGGCGAGGGCGGGGCCGGCGACCAGGGTGGCGGCGATCAGTAGGGCAACGAGCCTCATGCGGGCGGCGCTTTCGGCAGGACGGCCAACAGCTTGTCGATGTCGTTCATGTCGTTGAACACTGAGAGGGAGACCCGGAAGCGGTTGGCGCTGACGGTGAGACGCAGGTCGTTCCGGGTCAGCAGGTCGCCCAGCTTGGCGCGGGCGTCCTTCAGCGCGAAGGCGACCAGGGGCGTGCGGCTGCCGAGCGGCGTCAGCGGCTGGTAGCCCCGGCGGCGCAGCTCGGTCTGAATGGCGTCGGCCATGGGCTGGCGATAGGCCTGGATGTTGGGGACCCCGAGGTCGCGGATGTAGCCCAGGCTGTGCTCGAGCTGGACGACGCCGGTCCAGGAGGTCGTGCCCATGGCGAACCGTCCCGCGGTCCCCGGCGCATAGCCATAGTCGGCCACCGTCTGGCCGGGGGGATCGAAGGGGAAGACGTGGGTCGTAAAGCGGCCGCCGACCTGATGATAGCCCCACCAGGGCCGCGTGAGCTTGTCCTGCACCTCTCGGCGCACGTAGAGGAAGCCCAGGCCGAAGTCGCCCATCAGCCACTTGTAGGAGGACGAGGCGGCGAAATCGACGCCGGCGGCCCGCAGGTCCAGCGGGGTCGAGCCGGCGCCGTGGATGATGTCGGCGTAGACGTAGGCCCCGTGCGCGTGGGCCAGGTCGCAGACCGCCTTGAGGTCGTGCTCGAAGCCGTTGGTGGTGGAGACGTGGCTGATCGAGACGAGCCGGGTCTTGTCGTTCACCGCCGCGGCCATGGCGGCCATGTCGATGCGGCCGTCGAGGGTCATGGGCAGGGTGACGACGTCGACGCCGGCCTTGCCGAGTTCGCCGTAGGTGTAGAACGATCCGAAGAAGTGCAGGGCGTCGGTGACGATCCGGCCGCCCGCGGCGGGGAAGCCCAGGGCCTGCAGCACCAGGTTCTCGCCCATGGTGGTGGACTGGGTGAAGGTCACCTCGTCGGGCGCGGCGCCGACCAGGGCGGCGAAGCCCTCCAGGACCGCCTTCTCCTTGGCGTCCATCGAATAGCCCGGCCAGAGCCCGTCGCGGGTCTTGTAGCGAAGGTATTCCTCCAGCGCCGCGCGGGCGCCGAGCGGCATCGGATGCGTCGAGCCGCTATCCAGGTAGATGTACGGCATTCGCGCAAACGCGGCGCGGGCGGGCAGGGCGGCCGACGTTGTCCCGGGCGAGGCCTGGGCCGCCCTGGCGAGGCCGGGGGCAGCCGCCGCGGCGGCCACAAGCGCTCTGCGCGTGAATGTCATCGGTCGTCCTGCCTAAGGCGCAGCGTAGCGCCACGTCGCCGGATTATTCTTTCGAACTTGCTCCCGCAGGCTCCGCGCCTTGGATGGATTATCCAAGGGCTTACCGGAACTTCCGCGCCGTCAGCGGCACCGCCATGGTGCTCTTCTGGGCCGCCAGGGTGACGATGGAACGGACGTCGACCACGCCGGGCAGTTTCAGCAGCACCGAGAAGATGAAGTCCTGATACCAGGTCACGTCCGGCGCCAGGATCTTCATCATGGCGTCCATCTCCCCGAAGACCGTCCAGCACTCCAGGATCTCCGGAATGCTGTTGATCGCCTTGTAGAAGTTGGCGCGTTCCTCCTCGGTGAGGGTGGTCATCTTCACCTGGGCGAAGATCTGCATCTTGAAGCCGACCAGCTCGGCGTCGACCACGGCGACCACGGCCTTGATGTAGCCTTCCTCGCGCAGCCGCTGGATCCGCCGCCAGCACGGCGACTGTGACAGGCCGACACGCTCGGCGAGCTCGCCGGTCGAGAGCGAGTCATCGCGCTGCATGATGTCGAGGATCTTGATGTCGATCGCGTCGAGCGCCGCGGGCATAGATGTATCCTTCAATCGGGCCATGGGCGCATAGCGGATGCGCAAGCATGGCCTGTCAAGGAACGGCCACGTCGCGAAACCCGATTTGCCCGGTCCGCAGGCGTGCGCATTGCCCATTCGCGCCCGGGCGGCGCGCTGCATGATCAATCTGTGTCGAACGCGCAAAGCTTCGAAGAACGAAAAGAAAAACCGGCGCGCCGAACCTACCGTTTCTACGAGGCGGGGGTTCGGTCGGAGACACGCGATAACGCGGCTTCGGCTCAGGCTTCAGACCTGGGGGATCTAGGACATGAACATCAATTCCATTCGCGGCCGGATGATGGCGTCGACCATGCTGGCGGGCCTGATGCTGCTGGGCGCCGCGCCCGCCGTCGCGCAGACGACCGCCGCGGGTGCGAGCGACGTCGGCGAGGTCGTGGTCACGGGCTCGCGGATCAAGCGCGTCGAGACGACGACGGAAGCGCCGGTCGCGGTGCTGACCGCCCAGGCGCTGGAGGATCGGGGCTTCATCCAGGCCGGGCAGGCGCTGAACGAGCTCACCGCCAACATGCCGCAGTTCGCGCAGGCGTCGGGCAACGGCGCGGCCGCGGGCAACGGGCAGCAGTTTCCCAACCTCTTCGGCCTGGGCGCCGGACGGACGCTGACCCTGGTGAACGGCCGCCGGTTTGTGACCTCCTCGTCGGGCCTCTCGATCTCCTCGTCGACCATCGGCGACCGCGCGGTCGACACCAACGTCATCCCCACCGGCCTGATCTCGCGGATCGATGTGGTCCAGGGCGGCGGCGCGGCGGTCTACGGCTCGGACGCCATCGCCGGGGTCGTGAACTATGTGCTGCGCGACGACTTCACCGGGCTGGAACTGGACGCCCAGTACGGCATCTCGTCCCGGGACGACTATCCGACCCAGAGCCTGCGGGCGACGGCGGGCCGCAACTTCCTCGATGACCGGGCCAATATCGCCGTCGACGTGGAGTGGTCCAAGACCCGGCCGCTGTTCGACTATGACCGCCCGCGCTCGAACCTGGCGCGCGTCAACATCTCGAACCCGCTGAACCGCACCAATTCGGACGGCATTCCCGCCGTCACCGAGAACCTCGACACCCGCTTCGTCAGCTTCAACGCCAATGGCGTGCTGTTCTCGCCGGGCCCGCCCTTCGCCAGCTCGATCTACAAGGTCAATGGCGTGCCGCAGCAGTTCAACGCCACCGGCACGGCGCTGATCCCGTACAGCATCGGCAACCTGCTCAACAACACGGTGCCGCCCTTCACCAGCGGCGGCGACGGCAATCCGTACCAGGAGCTGGCGGCCCTGGTGACCGGCGTGGAGCGCTGGAGCAGCACGATCATCGGTCACTACGACATCACCGACCGGATCAAGCTGTCGGGCGAGCTGCTGTACGCCCGGGTCGAGACGCGGGACCCCTATGGCAACCAGGCCAGCAACACGGTTCTGAACAACGCGGCCAGCGGCGCCGGCGCGATCTCGGTGTCGCGCACGAACCCCTATTTGAGCCCCGCGGTCACCGCGATCCTGGGCCCGGCGGGCGCGCCGCTGACCCTGTCGAAGTGGTGGTCGGACCTGCTGCCAACCCGCGAGCAGAACTACCAGACCGACACGGTCCGGGCGCTGCTGTCCCTGGACGGCGACTTCGATGTGGGCGAGCGCAACTTCTACTGGAGCGTCTCGTACAGCCACGCCGAGACCGACGGGAAGAGCCGCGGCTATGGCGTCTACACGCAGCGCTTCAACAACGCGATCAATGCGGTCCGCAACTCTTCGGGCCAGATCGTCTGCGCGATCAACGCCGACGCCAGCACCGCCAACGACGATCCGTCCTGCGCCCCGATCAACCCCTTCGGCGTGGGCAACGTCACCCAGGAGGCCCGCCTCTACGCGACGACCCAGATCGGCCAGGACTATCTGAACACGCAGGACGACCTGCTGGCGACCTTCGGCGGCGACCTGATCGCCCTGCCGGCCGGCAAGGTGAAGTTCAGCGGCGCCTACGAACACCGCGAGGAGAAGGCCAAGTTCGTGCCCCTGGCGGCGAACCAGCGTGGTCTGGTCGGCTCGCAGGTCCCCACGGCGGCCACCAGCGGCAGCTACAACACCGACGAGTTCGCCGGCGAAGTGCTGGTGCCGGTGCTGGGCGGGGAGTTCTCGCTGCCCTTCGCCAAGAGCGTCGAGCTGAACGGCGCCTACCGCTATGTCGACAACTCGATCGCCGGCAAGGAAGACGTCTGGGGCGTCGGCGGCCGCTGGGAAGTGGTGGACGGCGTGACGCTGCGGGCCTCCCGCAGCCGCAACTTCCGCGCGCCGACCCTGGATCAGCTGTTCTCACCGCAACGCACGGCGCTGGGCTCCATCGCCCAGGACCCCTGCGACGCCGACCGCATCGCGGGCGGTCCGAACCCGGCGGTGCGCCTCGCCAACTGCCAGGCGCTGTTCCGGGCCAATCCGGGCTACGGCAACCTGGCGACCTTCCAGGACCTGTCGGAAAACTTCAGCAACGCCAACATCACCAGCGGCGGCAATCAGGGCTTGGCCAACGAAATCTCCAAGACCTGGACCTACGGCTTCGTGCTGCAGCCGCGCTTCATTCCCGGTCTGACCATCGTGGCCGACCGGATCGAAATCGACCTGCAGGACGGCCTCTCGGCCTTCACGCCGCAGAGCTTCCTGGCCACCTGCTATGACTCGGTGAACCAGCCGGCGGACATCTGCAGCACCTTCACGCGTGACGCCACCGGCCAGATCGTGACGGCGCGGTCGACCACGTTCAACGCCGGCCGGGTCACGTTCCGCGGCGAGGTCTACAACATCAACTACAGCTTCCCGATCGGTCGCTACTTCGATGATCGCGACCTGGGCGAACTGGAGCTGAACGTCGAGGCCACGCGCACCGAGAAGTACGAATTCTCGGTGACCGGGGTCGATGTCACCCGCGTCGACAACACCTCGTCGACACCTGACTACGGCCCCTCACCGGACCTGCGAGTGCGCTTCGACATGCGCTACAAGAAGGGCCCGCTGCGCCTGAACTACGCGCTCAACTACCTGTCGTCGGTGAAGCTGACGGCCACCTCGACCATCGAGAACGTGCCGACGCCGAACATCAAGGAAAACATCCGCCACAACGTGTCGGCCGCCTATGAGATCGGCAACTACACGATCCGCGGCGGGGTCACGAACCTGACGGACGAAGAGCC
>JAIXTR010000675.1 GCA_027483845.1 Caulobacteraceae bacterium
CTCGCGGTCGTCGGTCAGTGATCAGGATTTGCGGGACGTCCTCGGCTACGAGGCCCTGCTCAGCTCGATCCGCCTCGACGAGGTGAAGAAGGCGGCCGCCGATTGGTTGACGCGCGCTCCGATCGTCGCGACCGCGACGTCGGCTCAGGCGCCAGCCCAGACGCCGGCACAGACGCCGGCCGGAGAAGGGCGGGGATCATGACGCGAGCAGGTGTGGCCGCAGCCATCTGGATGTTGTGGGCCGGCGCCGCCACCGCGGCCCCGACGCTTGTCGAGCAGTGCCTGGAGGCACCGCCGGCGCGCAGCAACGCCGAGGATCTGAGGCTATGCGACGAGGCCTTGGCGTCCGCGGCGAAGGATGATGCGCCGCTCCGTGTCCAGCTCCTTGTCGCACGCAGCCGTGCGCTGAGCCGGCTTGACCGCTTCGCGCCAGCCGAGGCCGCCGCCGACGACGCCCTCCGGATCGATCCCAAGGACCCTGCAGCGCTTGTCGCGAGGGGAGAAGCCCGTCTCTACGCGGACAAGAAGGAGCCCGCGTTCACGGACTTCGACGCCGCCCTCAAGCTCAAGGCCGACCTACCCCGTGCGCTCGCCTACAGGGCCAGCATTTGGTACTATGACCGGCACGACGCACAGAGGGCCCTGACCGACCTTGACGCCGCGATCAAGGCCGATCCCAAGTCCGGCCTCGCGTACTATTATCGCTCCGCCATCCACCTTGACGAGGGACGCGGCGAGGCCGCGCTCGCGGACTACGATCGTCTTGTCGTCCTCTGGCCGGACGATATCGACGCGGCGCGCCAGCGCGGCGTCGCGCTGGAGACCCTGGACCGAAACGCGGACGCGCTGAAGGCCTACTCCGCCATCCTCAGGAAGCACCCGGACGACGCCACGACCTTGCTTTACCGGGGGACCGTGCGGTGGGCCATGGACGACGCCAAGGGCGCCATGGTCGACCTCGATGCGGCGATCGGCCGGGATGCCGACCAGCTTCGCGCCTATCGGGTGAAGAGCGAGATCTTCGCCGCGCAGGACCATCTCGATCTGGCCCGCGCGGCCCTGGAAGCCGCGCTCGTGCGGGCGCCAAAGGACCGTGCGACGCGGATTGCCCTCGGCGACCTCCACCGTCGCGCGGAACGCTTCGATCAGGCGCTCGATATCTTCAACACCCTGATCAAGGAGGATGGCAAGGCGTCGGACGCGTACCTCAGTCGCGGCCTGACCTTGTGGTTCAAGGGCGACTTGGACGCGGCGATCACCGACATGACGACGGTGATCAAGCTGAACCCGAAAGACGCCGACGCCATCTATCATCGCGGCCAGATACAGCACGAGGCCAAGCGGAGCCGGCAGGCGCTGGAGGATCTCGAAGCCGCCCAGGCCCTGGCGCCGCGGTCGCCCGACATCCTGGTGTCCAAGGGCCTCGTGCTCGGCGCGCTGGGACGACCGGAAGACGAATTGAAGGCTTATGAGGCGGCGCTGGCGCTTGAGCCAAACCATGTTGACGCCCGGATCAACGTCGCGATCTCGCTTCACGATCTGGACCGTTTCGCGGAAGCCGCCACGGCCTATTCGGCGGCCCTCCGCGTCGCGCCGGAACGGGCCGATCTCTACGCCGCCCTGGCTGATGTGTGGGTCGACCTTGGCGACACCAAGAAGGCGCATGCCGCCTTCGCTCAGGCCCTGGCCCGCGATGAGAACCAGCCAACGGCCTTGGCCGATCGCGCCCGTCTCTACTTCAACACGGCGGACTACAGGCGAGCGCTGGCCGATCTTGACCGGGCGATCCGCAACCAACCGAAGGATGTCAACCTGCAGGTCCTCCGCGCGCAGACCTACCGGGCCCTGGGGGACACCGCAGCGGCGGCGGCGGCGTATGACTCCGCGGTGGCGCTCGATCCCAAGTCCACCCACGCCCTCAACAACCGCGGCCTGTTCTTCTACAACGCGGACAAATACGACGCGGCGATCAAGGATTTCGACGCCGCTGTCGCCCTGGACAAGGCCTACGACGCCGCCTACTTCAATCGCGGCCTCGTCTACGCCGCGCAGGATCGTTGCGATCGGGCCATCCGCGACTTCAACGCCTATCTCCGGCTCGTGCCGAACGACGCAGATGCGCTTTTCCAGAAGGGCCGCTGCTACGCGCTGTTGGGTGACCACCTCCTGGCGGTCGAGCATCTGGACGGCGCCATCCGCAGCAACCCGCAGCTCGCCATGGCCTGGTGGCGCAGGGGCCTATCGAAGGCGGAGCTAGGCGATGTCGGCGGATCGAACATCGATAAGCGTCAGGCCAAACGTCTCGACCCCGACGTCGACAGTTGACATGGCGGACCTGCGACCGGCCGCCGGTCCCCGCGCCTATCGACCTCAGGTCGGGCGCTGGGAGCGGCCGCCGTGGGCCAGCCGGCGCGCTTCGGCCTTGAAGTCGTAGCGGTCGGCGACCCAGGCGGCGCAGTCGGGCCAGCGGCCGCTCTCGACCCAGTAGTCACAGAGCCCGAGCTTGGCGCAGAGGCTCACGAACCGGGGATCTCGGATCGCCGCGCCGAAGAAGCTGCGGTCGAAGATGATGCCGGGATTGTAGACCGCGGCCGGGTCGGCGCCGTCCTCCTGGAACATGAAATCGAACGACGCCCGCTCGACCGCCGCGAAGATCTCGTCCGTCAGACCAAAGGCGCAGGCGGTCACCAACAGGGGCAATTGCACCGTGCCCGTCTCCGCGAGGGTCCGGTCCAGCCGCTCGGCGGTCCGGCGGGCGAGCGTGGGATCGCCGCGCCGCAGGCCCTCGCCGAACGCAAGGGCGCGCGCGACGGTCGGCTCCTCGCGCTCAGCCGGCGTGGCCGCCGCGGCCAGGGCGTCGAACCGCGCCCAATCCTGCCGGAAGGCCGTCCGGTTGAGCGGCCCGGCGAGGAACACCGCTTGCTCCGGCCACCGGGCGCGCCAAGTGTCGTAGAATCCGTAGGCCTCCGGATGATCCGCCGATCCCAGCACGGCGCCGTAGACGTCCGCCGCGAGGGGCAACAGCGGGTCGAGCTCATAGGCCCGCCTCAGGCAGGCTAGGGCCGCATCCACCCGCCCGACGTGGTTCTCGAAGCCGCCCATCAAGGTCAGGGCGACGGGATCGTCGGGGGCCACAGCCAACGCCTGTTGGAGCAGGGCTTCCCGCTGGCCGTAGAAGGCCCAGGGCTTCAGGCGACTTAGCGAGGCGTAAGCCACGCCGCTGGCGGGCGAGAGGGCGAGTGCGCGGTCCGCGGCCTCCACGACCTGCGCCTTCAGGACCGCGAACCCCGCCGAACGGGCGCCGTGCCGCAGTTGGCTCACCCGGGCGTTGGAGAGGGCGGCCCAGGCCGCGGCGAAGTCGGGCGCCCGGGC
>JAIXTR010000431.1 GCA_027483845.1 Caulobacteraceae bacterium
GCCATCTTCAAGCGGGTCCGGCCGGACGCCGACGTCGCCATCGTCTCCAACCCGGAGTTCCTGCGCGAGGGGGCGGCGATCGAGGACTTCAAGCGGCCCGACCGGGTCGTCGTCGGCACCGAGGACGAGCGCGCCCAGGCGATCATGCGCGAGCTGTACCGCCCGCTGTACCTGAACGAGACGCCGATCCTGTTCACCAGCCGCCGCACCAGCGAGCTGATCAAGTACGCCGCCAACGCCTACCTCGCGCTCAAGATCACCTACATCAACGAGATGGCCGATCTGTGCGAAGCGGTCGGCGCGGACGTGCAGCAGGTGGCCAAGGGCATCGGCCTGGACGGCCGCATCGGCGGCAAGTTCCTGAACGCCGGCCCGGGTTACGGCGGCTCCTGCTTCCCGAAGGACACCATCGCCCTGGTCCGCACGGCGCGCGACGCCGGCAGCCCCGTCGAGCTGGTCGAGACCACGGTCAAGATCAACGACGAACGCAAGCGCGCCATGGCCCGCAAGGTCATCAAGGCGCTGGACGGCGACGTGAAGGGCAAGACCGTCGGCATCCTGGGCCTGACCTTCAAGCCCAACACCGACGACATGCGCGACGCCCCGTCCCTGGCCATCGTGCCGGCGCTGCAGGACAAGGGCGCCAGGATCCAGGCGTTCGACCCCGAGGGGCACGAGGCCAAGAAGCTGCTGACCAACGTCGACTTCAAGGACGACCCCTACGCGGTGGCCACCGGGGCCGACGTCCTGGTGATCATCACCGAGTGGGACCAGTTCCGCGCGCTCGACCTCGACCGCATCAAGCTGGTGATGAACAAGCCGGTGCTGGTGGACCTGCGCAACATCTACAAGCCCGCCGACATGCTGGCCCGCGGCTTCGCCTACTCCAGCATCGGGCGCTAGTGGCCGCCGCCGGGCCCGGCCATCCGCTTGGGCTTCGGCGCCAGCCAGATGATCGACGCGGCCATGGCGAACACCGCCGCGGTCGCCAGGAACATGCGGTTGGTGGAGATCATCACCGCCTGAACCTGCACCAGCCGGTCCAGCTGCCCCAGCGCCTGGTCCGGTGACAGGCCGCGGCCGGTCATCACGTCCAGCACCCGCTGCGGATCCGGCAGCACGCCGGCCAGCACGCTGCGCTGCGCGGTGGCGGTGTCGTCCCACATGGTCGTCATGATCGAGGTGGCGAAGGCGGCCGACGTGGTGCGCAGGAAGTTCTGTAGGCCCGCCGCCGCCGCGGTCTCCTCAGGCAAGACCGAGGACAGCGACAGGCTGGTCGTCGGGATGAAGAAGAAGGGCATGGCGAAGCCCAGCACGAACTGCGGGATGGCGATGTCCCAGAAGGTCACGTCGGTGGTGAAGAACGCCCGCCACAGCGCGACGCCCGCCATCCAGAACACCCCGAACGAGACCAGCAGCCGCACGTCATAGCGTCCGACCAGCTTGGCCACGATCGGCGACATCATCACCGCCAGCACGCCGTTCAGACAGCCTGCATACCCGGCCCAGGTCGCCGTGTAGCCCATGGTGGTCTGCAGCCAGAGCGGGATCAGCACCACGCTCGCGAAGAAGGCGCCGAAGGTCAGGCTGAGCACGATCACCCCAACCACGAAACCGCGGTGGCGGAAGACCTTCAGGTTCACGATCGGGTTCTGGGACGTCAGCTCCCAGATCAGGAAGGCTGCGAAGCCGATCGCGGCCACCACCGCCAGGCCGACGATCAGGGGCGAGCCGAACCAGTCCAGCTCCTTGCCCTTGTCGAGCATGATCTGCAGCGACCCGACCCACACCACCAGCAACAGCAGGCCCACGTAGTCCACCGGCACGCGGCGGGTGGCGGTGTCATGGGCGATCAGCATCCGATAGGCCCCGACGCCGACGATGGCGGCGACCGGAATGTTGATCAGGAAGATCCAGCTCCAATGGGCGTTGTCCGAGATGATGCCGCCCAGGATCGGCCCGGCGATCGGAGCCACCACGGTGGTCATGCTCCAAAGTCCCAGCGCCTGCGCGCCCTTGTCCTTCGGGAAGATGTGCAGAAGCAGCGTTTGCGACATCGGCATGATCGGGCCGCCGCACAGGCCCTGGGCGATGCGGAAGGCCACCAGCATCGCGAAGCTGGGAGCAAGGCCGCAGGCCAGCGAGAAGAGACCGAAGCCCGCCATGCTGAAGGCGAACACCCGCACCGGCCCGAAGCGCTGGGCCAGCCAGCCGGTGAGCGGCACGGTGATCGCCTCGGCGACCGCATAGGAGGTGATCACCCAGGTGCCTTGGGCCGGCGACACGGCCAGGGCGCCGGCGATGTGCGGCACGGAGACATTGGCGATGGTGGTGTCCAGCACCACCATGAAGTTCGCCAGCCCAAGCAGCAGGGCGGCGATCATCAGGGGCGCCCCGGTCAGGGGCGCGGGCGGCGCGGCGGCGGCGGCCTGCGACATGCGCCTAGCCTCCGATGTCGATGTCGGCCGTCATGGAGAGCCCGACCCGCAACGGATACTTGGCGAGGTCCTTGGGATCGAGGGCGATGCGCACCGGCACGCGCTGGACCACCTTGATCCAGTTTCCCGTGGCGTTCTGCGCCGGGATCACCGCGAACGCCGATCCCGTACCGCCGGAGAACCCGGCCACCCGACCGTGGAACTTGACGCCCGACCCATAGAGATCGCTGGTGAGCGTCACCGGCTGGCCGATGCGCACCTTGCGCAGTTGGCTCTCCTTGAAGTTGGCGTCGACGTACGCCTGCTGGATCGGGACGACGGTCATCAGGGCCGCGCCGGGCTGAACCCTCTGGCCGACCTGGATGGTGTTGCGGGTGACGATCCCGTCCAACGGCGACCGGATCACGGTGCGGGCCAGATCAAGCTCCGCCTGGGCCAGTCGGGTCCGGGCGGCGGCGACTTCGGGATTCGACGCCACGTCGCTGCCCGCGATCAGCATGCTGGCCGCCTTCTGCTGTTCGTCGGCGGCCGCGGCGTTGGCGCGGGCCTGGGCGACGGCGGCGCGCGCCGTGGTCAGCATGGTCTCCGCGGCGGTCAGCTCATCGCCGGAGACCGCGCCGGCCCCGGCCAGGCCCTTACGCCGACCGTACTCGACCTGGGCCCGGCGCAGCTGGGCCTCGGCGCTGGCGATGTCGGACGTACGCGCCTCAGTCTGGGCGGCCAGGGCGCGATCGTTCGCGAAGTACTGGCGCACCCGACGTTCCGCCTGGTCCAGATCGGCGCGGGCGCGATCGACCGCCAGCCGGTAGTCAGCGGGGTCGATGACCGCCAGGACCTGCCCGGCCTTCACCGGCTGGGTCTCGTGGATGGGGACCTGGAGCAGCGGCCCGCTGACCAGGGCGGCGACCTGCACGCTGCTGGCCTGGACATAGGCATTGTCGGTCTCGACGTGCTTGGAGCCCACGAGCATCCAGAACGCGAGGTAGGCCAGCCCCGCGACGGCGACCACCGCGGCGAGGATCAGGAGGAGACGGGTGCGCCGGCCGCGGTGGGGATTCGCGGCCGGCGCGGCGGCGGAAGACGCCCGGGGGGCGGCGGCTTCGGCCGTGGGGCCTAGGTCTTGGGCCATGGTGTGGGCTTTCGGGAGAGCGGTTGGAGTCAGGCGCGGAAGCCGCCGCCGAGGGCGCGGACGAGGCTGGCGTCGAGGGTGAGCGCGCGGGCCTCAAGCTGGGCGACCGCGCGGCGTTGGGCGATGACCGCGTCTTCGGCGGTCAGCAGGGTCAGGTACGAGGTCAGGCCGCCCTCGTAGCGAAGCTGGGCGACCCGATAGGCCTTCTCGCCGGCGGCCAGGCTGGCGCGGGCGGCGCTGAGGCGGACCTCGAGCGCCCGCTGCCCGGCGGCGGCGTCGGCCACCTCCTGCAACGCCTGAACGAGCGTCCGGTCATAGATCGCCACGGCGGCGTCGTACTCGGCACGGGCGCCGCGGTAGGCGCCATCCAGCCGCCCGCCATCGAAGATCGGCAGGCTGACCGCGGCGCCGGCCTGGCCGATATCCGAGCCGGCGTTGGTGAGATTGCCGAGGCCCAGGGACTGCACGCCGATAAAGGCCGCGAGATTGACGTTCGGATAGAAGCCCGCCCGCGCCACGTCGATGCGACGGGCGGCGGCCTCGGCGCGCAGGCGGGCGGCCTGCAGGTCCGGGCGGCGTCCCAGCAGGTCTGCGGCGAGGTTGGCCGGAAGTCCCATCGCCGCGCGCGTCGCAGCGGTCGGACGCGCCAGGGCCAGACCCCGGTCCGGCCCCTGCCCCGCCAGCGCCGCCAGTTGATTGCGCACCACGACCAGCTGTTCGTCGAGGGCGGCCTGCTCCTGGCGCGCCTGCGCGGCGGCCGCGCGGGCCTGATCGGCCTCGCCGGGATTGGCGGCCCCGCCCGTCACACGTCGGGCGACCAGATCGGCCGAGGCCTGGCGGTTGGTCAGGGCCGAGGCGGCGGCGTCGCGCTCGGCGGTCAGGCGCGCGAAATCCGCGTAGGCGCCGGCGATCGCGGTGGTCAGCGCCAGCCGCGCCTCGGCCACATCCATCCGCGCCGCCTCGGCCTCGGAGGTCGCGGCCTTGAGCGCCGCGCGGTTACGACCCCACAGGTCCAGGTCGTAGCTGAGGTTGAGGCTGGCGCGACCCGTGTCGTTGTAGCCGCGCGGGACAAAGGCCGGCGGAATGCCGTTGTTGTAGGACTGCTTGGTCTCGGCCGCCTGGGCGTCGGCGTCGAGCCCCGGCAGGGTCGCCGATCGCGCTTCGCGGGCCCGAGCGTCGGCTGCGCGAAGCCGGGCGGCCGCCTCGGCCAGGCTGGGTGAACCGGCGAGCGCCTCGTCCATCAGCGTGTCGAGCTGGGGGTCGGCGTAGGCGCTCCACCAGCGGTCGACGGGCCATTCCCGCGCCGGCGCCTGGAAACTCGCCGCGCTTGCGAGACGTCCCGACTCTGCAGCCTGCGGCGCCGGGGGAAGCTTGGGAACGGCGGCGCACCCGGCGAGCGCGGCGGCGCCGGCCATCAGGGCGATCAATCTGCGGGGCATGTCCGCGCCTCGGGAGGTGTGAGTGCAACGCCCAGACGCTTGATCTGACCGTACTGTACGGTCATATATTTCCGACGACTGGACGTCGTCAAGGCGCAGCTCTAGGAAAATCCCATGTCGGGTGCGGCGAACACGAAGCGGGAGGACCGGCGCGAGATCATTCTCGACGTCGCGCGCGACTGCTTCCTGGCCGAGGGCTTCGCCGCGACGTCGATGTCCGCCATCGCCGCCCGGCTCGGCGGGTCGAAGGGCACGCTCTACAACTACTTCAAGAACAAGGAAGAGCTGTTCGCCGCGATGATGCAGCGGACCTGCGGCCACCTGCAGGCGGCGCTGTTCGACGTGGGTCCTCAGACCGGGGACAGCGAGGCCAGGCTGGCGCACATGGCCCGCGGCTTCCTCTGCCATCTGATGACGCCGGACGCGATCGCCATTCAGCGCGTCGTGGTCTCGGAGAGCGAACGCTTTCCGGAGCTGGGGCGGGTGTTCTACGAGAGCGGCCCGAAGATCGTCCTGGGCCGTATCGGCGCCTATCTGGAGGATCTGATGGAGGCCGGCCGACTACGCCGCACCGACCCCCTGGTGGCCGCGCAGCACTTCAAGGATCTGGCGATGTCGGGGGTTTATTGGCCGCATATGTGGGGCGTCGCCGCGGCGCCGTCCGCGGACGAGGTCGACGCGCACGTCACGCGCGCCGTCGACACGTTCCTACGCGCCTATGCGCCCTGAGGCTTAAAAGCCGATCCCGGGCGCGCTGACGATGGTTTCGGCGATCCAGAGAATTCCGGCCCAGAAGCCGACGCCCAGAACGGTTACGAAAGCGAGACAGGCGATTGAGCGCGCGGGGCGCTCCGCCTGCCGCGCCACGCCCATGACGGCGAGGTCGCGACGCATAATTCCTCCCAAAGCAGCTCTTATTTAGCGTCGGTCCGGGTCGAGCCGGCCGATTTGTGACGACGATGACACAAGATTTTACCCTTTGCTAGGGGTGTCGCGCCGCTACGGCCACGC
>JAIXTR010000440.1 GCA_027483845.1 Caulobacteraceae bacterium
CTGGGCCTGCTGGACGACTTCGTCACCCTGGGCGGCCATGTCGTGACCCCGGTCGTCATGCTGTCCGAGCAGCCCGTGACCCTCACGCCGAACCCTGAGGAAGTTCACGACGCCTGGCTGGTGCCGCTCCGCGACCTCGACCATCCCCGCGCGCCACGGCGCGAGGCGCACCCGGACGGCGGCCCGTCGGTCCTGCGGATGTTCGCGCGCGGCAGCTGGATAAATCCCCCCACAGCGGCCTGGCTCTATCAGTTCCGCGAGGTCTGTCTGTACGGCCGCCCCTGCCGCACCGACGCCATCGGCCAGCCCAACTGGACGGCCAACTGAACGCGGTTCGGTTGACGTCGGCGGCCCTGGCCTGGAACATCGCTCGGGGTTTTCGAGGGGGTTACATGTCTGGAAGTCTGCGCGGCCTGGCGCTGGCGCTGCTCGTCGCCACGCCCGCCGCGGCGCGCGAGCCGATCATCGACATGCACATGCACGCTCTGGGGGCCGCGGACCAGGGACCGCCGCCGCTGGCGATATGCGTCCCGATCTCCCCCATGCCGACCTGGGACCCGGCGAAACCCACGGCGGAGTCCTACCTTGAGCCGTTCAAGGCCCCCCGCTGCGCCGATCCGATCTGGTCCGCCAAGACCGACGACGAGATCATGCGCAAGACGCTGGAGATCATGGAGCGGCGCAACATCATCGGCGTGGTGTCGGGCCGCTTCGCCAAGGTGAAAGCGTGGCGCGCCGCGGCGCCGGACCGCGTGATCCCGTCGCTGATGCCTTCCATGCCGCCCACCGCGGCCCTCACCGCCGAACTGGCCAAGGCCAAGGCGGCCGGCCAGATCGCCGTCGTGGGCGAACTGGGCCTCCAGTACGAAGGCATCTCGCCGGACGATCCGAAGATGGAGCCGATCTGGGCCGCCGCCGAGGCCAACGACCTGCCGGTCGCCATCCACATGGGTCCCGGGCCGCCCGGCGTCGCCTACACGCCCGGGTCCGGCTATCGCGCCCGGCTCAGCAGTCCGCTGTTGCTGGAGGAGGTGCTGCTTCGCCATCCGAAGCTGCGGGTGAACATCATGCACGCGGGCTTCCCGATGCTGGATGACACCCTGGCGGTGCTCTACGCCCACCCCCAGGTCTATCTGGACACCGGCGTCATCGCCTACACCCAGCCCCGCCCCGCCTTCTACCGCTACCTCCAGGCCCTGGTGGATGCGGGCTTCGGCGAGCGGATCATGTTCGGCTCCGACCAGATGGTCTGGCCCGAAACAATCGAGCGCGCGATCGCCGCCATCGAAGAGGCGCCGTTCCTCACCCCGCAACAGAAGCGCGACATCCTCTACAACAACGCCGCCCGCTTCCTCCGCCTCGACCCCGCCACCCAAGCCCGCCATCGCGGCATGTGACGCGGCGGCGCGCGCGTTTGCCGCCTCCGCACTAGCGAGCCGTCCCGGAAGCTGGCTTCATGTCGGTCTCGCCTGGAGCCGCCGATGGCCTACGACCGCGACAACCGCCCGGATCTGTCCGCCTACTGGATGCCGTTCACGGCCAACCGCCAGTTCAAGGCCGCGCCGCGCCTCCTGGTCTCCGCCAGCGGCATGCACTACCGCGCCGACGACGGGCGCGAGGTGCTGGACGGCACGTCGGGGCTCTGGTGCGTCAACGCCGGGCACGGGCGGCCGGAGATCGCCGCGGCCGTCCAGAACCAGCTGATGACCCTGGACTACGCCCCGTCGTTCCAGATGGGGCACCCGATCGCCTTCGACTTCGCCACGGCCCTGGCCCAGATCGCGCCCGAGGGCCTGGACCGGGTGTTCTTCACCAACTCCGGCTCGGAGTCGGCGGACACGGCGATCAAGATCGCCATCGCCTACCACCGCGCCCGCGGCGAGGGGCAGCGCAGCAAGATCGTCGGCCGCGAGAAGGGCTATCACGGGGTCGGCTTCGGCGGGATTTCGGCCGGCGGGCTGGTCAACAACCGCCGGGTCTATCCCCTGCTCCCCGCCGACCACATGCGCCACACCCACGACCCGGCGCGCAACGCCTTCTCCCGCGGCCTGCCGCCCCATGGCGCGGAACTTGCCGACGACCTGGAACAGCTGATCGCCCTGCATGGCGCCGAGACCCTGGCGGCCGTGATCGTGGAGCCGGTGGCCGGGTCGGCGGGCGTGCTGCCGCCGCCGGTCGGCTACCTTCAGCGCCTGCGGAAGCTCTGCGACGCGCACGGCATCCTGCTGATCTTCGACGAGGTCATCACCGGCTTCGGCCGCCTGGGCGCGCCCTTCGCGGGCCACTACTTCGGCGTCACGCCCGACATCATGACCACCGCGAAGGGGATCACCAACGGCGTCCTGCCCATGGGCGCGGTCTTCGTCCGGCGCGCCGTGCACGACGGCGTCGTCGAGGGTGCGGCGGCGGCCATGGAGTTCTTCCACGGCTACACCTACTCCGGCCATCCGGTGGCGTGCGCGGCGGGTCTGGCAACCCTGGAGATTTACCGTCGCGAGGGGCTCTTCACCCGCGCCGCCGACCTGTCGGAGACCTGGGCCGACGCTGTCCACAGCCTGCGGGACCTGCCCCTGGTGACCGATGTCCGCAACCTGGGCCTGATGGCGGGCATCGACCTGACCCCGCGGCCGGACGCGCCGGGCGCCCGCGGCTATGCGGCGATGGTCGCCGCCTTCGAGGCCGGCATCCTGATCCGGGCGACGGGCGACACGCTGGCGATGTCGCCGCCGCTGATCGTCAGTCCGGCCCAGATCGACCAGCTGGTCACCACGCTCAGGGCCGTCATTTCGGCGCTCGACTGACCGCCTTGGCGATGGCCGCGATCAGCGGCGAGGTCGGCAGGTCCCGTCCATCCCACCGCGTCACCGGCCGCACGCCCATCAGGCTGTTGGTCAGGAACATCGGCGCGCCTGCGATCCGCCCGGGGTTGGTGAACACCTCCTGCACCGGCACGCCCAGCCGGTGGCAGGCCGCGATCACCTCGCGCCGCATGATCCCGTCCAGCACGCCGCAGTCCAGGTCCGGGGTGAA
>JAIXTR010000605.1 GCA_027483845.1 Caulobacteraceae bacterium
CAGAAAGCCCCACAGGTCGGGCTTGAACGCCATGCTCCAGTCGCGCGACGGCAGGGCGAAGAACGCCTTCAACGGCTCCTTGTAGATCGACGCCTCGTTGCGCGGCCCCAGGTCGTTGGCGACGGCGATCTGGAAGTAAGGCGTTTGGACCGCCCACTCGTCGGACCGCACCAGCTGCGCCTCGCCCAGGACCGGACCGCTGCGCGCCATGGCGAGGACGCGCGTGGCCGACCCGTAGCTGGACGGCGTCCAGGCGTTCATGACCGCCACGAGGGCCAGGGCCGCGATGAGCAGCAGGCCCCATTCGCGGCGCAGGCGCGACCTCAACGACCCCCGAAACCCACGGCGAAGAGCGGGATCCGGGACGCTGGGCACGCTTAAACGCTCCGTACTGGCGGCGCGGACGCTAAGGGTGCTCGCCGGAACTCAGACGCTTGTCTTGCAACCCTAGCTGAACAGGTTCGCCGGCAGCAACCCGACGATGGAGGCGGTGAGGCAGGTGGCCAGGAAGCCGGCCAGCATGGCCTTCCAGACCATGCCGACGATCTCGTTGCGGCGCTCCGGGACCAGGACGGAGAACCCGGCCAGGTTGATGCCAACCGAGGCGATGTTGGCGAAGCCGCACAGGGCGTAGGTCATCAGCACCCGGGTGCGCGGGTCCATGGCGTCGACCGGGATCGCGCCCATCTTGATGAAGGCGGTGAACTCGGTGAGGACCAGTTTCACGCCCAGCAGCGAGCCGGCCTGGGGCGCGTCGTGCCAGGGAACGCCGATGGCCCAGGCCAGGGGGGCGAACAGGATGCCCAGCCCGCGCTCGACCGACAGCGGCGCGCCGCCGACGTCGCCCAGGGACCCCAGGATGTTGTTGACCATGGCGGTCAAGGCCACGAACACGATGAGCGTCGCGCCGACGTTGAGCATGATCTGCAGGCCGTCCGTCGTGCCCTTGATCAGGGCGTCGATGGAGCTGTCGTAACGCTTGGCGGCCAGGGGATCGTAGGTCTGGGCCTGTTCCACGGCCGGGTCGCGGGGCACGATGATCCGGGCCAGCAGCACGCCCGCCGGCGCCGACACGATGGAGGCGGTGAGCACGTGGGCGGCGGCCCCCGGCAGCACGCCGGCCAGGATGGTGGCGTAGGCGACCATGGTCGAGCCGGAGACGCAGGCCATGCCCACGGCGATCAGCATGAACAGCTCGGAGCGCGACAGGCTGGGCAGGTAGCTGCGGATAAAGATCGGGCCCTCCACCTGGCCCATGAAGACGGTGGCCGCTGTGGCCAGGGCCGGCGGGCCGCGCAGGCCCATGGTCTTTTCGAAGACAACGCCGAACGCCTGGGTGATCCAGACCAGGATCTTCCAGTGCCACAACAGGGCGGCGAGCGCGCAAACCACCAGGATCACCGGCAGGACGCGGAAGGCGAAGACGAACAGCGAGCCCGGGTCGCTCAGCGGATAGGGCTGGTTGGGCGTGCCGGCCAGGAAGCCGAAGACGAAGGCGACGCCGGCCTGCGTCGAAGAGGCCAGACCGTCGACGGCGAGACCCACGCCCTGCAGGGCCGAGCGCAGTGCCGGCAGGCCGAACAGCGCCAGGACCAGCAGGCCCTGCACGGTGATGGCGCCGATGGCCAGCTTCCAGGGGAACTTCGCGCGGTTCTCAGAGACCGCCCAGCACACCAACAGGATGACCGCCACGCCGACGAGGCTCTGGGCGTTTTCCGGACCGAACATACATCCCCCGATGCGCCGCCGATTCAGCGACTTGGAGCGCATGAAGGCCGCAGAAGTCGGCGGAGCGCAAGGCGCGGCGTCGGCTTACGGGTTTTCCAGGGCGACTAGACCGTGATGGAGGCGATCGAGCCCTGGCGGTAGGCGGGGGCGGCGGGCGTCGTGGCGGCGGCGGCCGGCGGGGGCGCCGACTCGAGGAACGTCCGGGCGGCGTCGGAGAGCTGCACCGTGTCGCGCGGGGCTGAGCCGCCCAGCAGCTGCATCACCGACTGGGTCCACTCGGCGGAATTGTTGTCGCGGCGCAGCGAAAGGCGCAACGCCTCGGCGACCTTGGGATCCTCGGCCGCGCGGGCCTGGGCGGCCTTCTGGTCCAGCACGCCGTTGGCGCCGACGAGGCCGGCGCCCTGCATGAAGCCCACGACCTTGGCCTGGGCCTCGACGTTTGATCGCCAGGCGGCCGCGTCCGGATAGGGCCGCGCGCCCGTGCGGTCGGGCATGTTGATGGTGGTCTGGAAGAGCAGATCCTGGTCGGCGGACGACAGGTTGTCGTAGTTGCTGGCGACCGCCTGCAGCGCCGCCTGGGGTCCGCCGCTCTGGGTGGCGGCGTTCAGGGTCTGGACGAAGGCGCGGCCCAGGGCCTGGGCCCGCTTGCCGATGTCGCTGTCGTAGGTGGCCTGGTCGAGGACCTTGCGGCGGCTGTCGTCGAGACCGATCAGCTGGCCGCCGGCCGACATGGCCTGGAGGGTCTGGTAGGCCTGAGCCCGCTGGTCGTCGCCGACGGCGCCGCTGGTGTCGAGGACGGCGGCCGAGAGGGTGTCGAACCGCGCCATACGGGTCGCGTAGTCGGGCGCCGCGCCCACGGCCCCGCGGCCGCCGACGACGGCGGGCGAATAGGCGGGACTGGCAGACGTGAGGTCCATGGTGGCGCGGCGGGTCCGGCGGTTGGCGCGGAGAAGGCGTTCACCATGGCGCCCAGGCCTTAAGAAATCGTCCCGACGGCGCAGCTCCACGGCCGGAAGGCGCGGATTACCAAGGTTTAATCGGACGGCCCGCATCCGCCCGCCGCCCCTCGGGCCTCCTATGGTTTGAGCGCTTAAAAGGCGTCCGACGGCGGCCGGCCTTACCGCGATTTAACTGGCCGTTACGCGCAACGGACCCCGTCATCCGCGCTCGAAGGTCGAGGGCTGTTTCGTCACCATGTCTCTGGCGCTAGCAACACTGCTGTACGAGTGGCGACGGTACACGGCCGCCGTGGTGGCGCTGGCCTTCTCGGGCCTGCTGATCCTGGCGCAGGTGGGCATGTTCACCGGCATCGTGAAGGGCGCCACCGCGACCATCGACCGCAGCCGCGCGGACCTGATGATCCTGCCGGCCAAGATGGAGAGCCTGGTGAACTCCGGCGGCGGGTCCCTGCCCGCCCGTCTGCAGCCGCAGATCTACATGCACCCCGAGGTGGTCGAAGTCGCCGCCTTCGACGGGGATGGCGGGCGCTGGGTGAACCAGCCAAAGGACGGCAAGAAGGCGGTCACCACCTACATCAACATCAACATGGTGGACACGCGGCCGGGCGCGGTGAACCTGCCGACCGACTTCACCGAGGACATCCGCACCGCCCTGCTGGAGCCCTACTCGGTCGCCATCGACGAGAGCCAGCTGAAGCGGCTGGGGGTGAAGCTGGGCGACACCGCCTCGATCAACGGCAAGTCGGTGCGGGTGCGCGCCGTGCTCCACGGCTACCCCCACATCAACAACGCCTCCGTGACCATGTCGCGCGACACGATGCGGATGATGGGGATGCTGACCAAGAACGGCAAAACCGGCCCGCTGATGGTGCGGATCAAGGATCCCGCCCGCGCCGAGGTGGTGCGCGACCAGCTCAATCGGGACGCCAAGGGCGCCTATCGG
>JAIXTR010000589.1 GCA_027483845.1 Caulobacteraceae bacterium
CCCGGCGCGGCGGGCGCATTCGACTGAGTCTGGCCGGGCGGGCGCTCCACCCGGGCTCGTCTAGCCTGTGTTGGCGCAGGCGCCAACGCCCCAGCGGCGCTTCGTCAGGCCTGTGACCGACCGTCGCGATGGCCCATGATCCGCGGCACGCTCACCTCGATCCAGTCCGCGAGCCCCCGCACCTTCTCGGCCGCCTCCCGCCCCAGCGGCGTCAGGCTGTACTCCACATGCGGGGGCACGACGTCGAGCGCGCGGCGGTGGACGATGCCGTCCTGCTCCAGCCACTGCAGCGTCTGCGCCAGCATGCGCTCGCTGACCCCGCCGATCGTCCGCCGCAGCTCGCTGAAACGCCGGGTCCCGCCTTCCAGCGCGATCAGCACCAGCACCCCCCACCGGCTGGTCAGATGCTTGAGCACCTCCCGCGAGGGACAGGCGGCGGCCATCAGATCGCCGCGGGCGAGCCGCTGCGACAGCGGAATCCCTGCCTCGAAATCCGTATCGTCGAGCGTCGTCATACTTACAGAAATGTACGTACTTACGAAAAGGAAGCAAGGCTCCTACCTCGCTGGGACCAGAACCACAGCGGGACACCTGCCATGACCATCGCCTTCACCGGAGCCACCGGCCAGCTCGGACGCCTCGTCGTCGCGGCCCTGAAGACGCGCGTCGACCCGACGACGATCCTGGCGCTCGCTCGCACGCCGGCCAGCGGCGCCGACCTCGGCGTGACCGTGCACGAAGCGGACTACGGCCGCCCGGAGACCCTCGCGAGCGCTCTGCAGGGTGTTCAGACCCTGCTGCTGATCTCATCCAGCGAGATCGGCCAGCGCGCCGCCCAGCACCAGAACGTCATCGAGGCCGCCAAGGCCGCCGGCGTTCGGCGCGTCGTCTACACCAGCCTGCTCCACGCCGACTCATCGCCCATCGGCCTGGCCGACGAACACCGCGCCACCGAGGCCGCGCTCGCCGCGTCGGGCCTCGCCCACACGATCCTGCGCAACGGCTGGTACGCGGAGAACTACACGGGCTCCATCCCGGCCGCTCTCCAGGCCGGCGCCCTGATCGGGAGCGCCGGGGACGGCAAGATCGCCGCCGCCGCACGCGCCGACTACGCCGAGGCGGCGGCCGTGGTGGTCGCCAGCGATGGACACGACGGCAAGACCTATGAGCTGGCCGCCGACCAGGCCTGGACCCTCAGCGACCTGGCCGCGGAGATCTCGCGCCAGACCGGACGTGAAATCCCCTACCGGAACCTTCCCGAGGCCGACTATGCGGCGGCGCTCGTAAGCGCCGGCCTGCCGCAACCCATGGCCGCAGCCATCGCCGGATGGGACGTCGCGGCGGCCGGGGGCGCCCTGTTCGACGACAGTCGCCAGCTATCCAAGCTGATCGGCCGCGAGACCACGCCACTGTCGAAGAGCGTAGCGGACGCCCTCACTTAGGTTGTTCGGCGAGCGATCGGGGGCGAAGGACGACGCACAACGCGTCGCCATCCTCAGGCGCCGAATATCCACCCTGCGGTAAGCGTGCTCGCCTGAACGCCCACCAATATCATCTGCGCCCCGCCGCTCATGCTGATGACGGTGTCGTCGCCCGATTGGGTGATTGTGTATTGGGTGCCTGGGTCGAGTTGCACCCGGTCGCCTTGGGCAAGGTTGAAGTCGGTGACGCGATCCAAACCTGCGTCCCCGAAGGTGTGAAACACATCGGCTCCGGCGCCACCGGTCATGGTGTCGGAGCCCTTATCGCCCGACACAAAGTCGTTGCCCGCACCGCCAAGGCACACGTCGTCGTCCTGGCCGCCGCGAATGATGTCGTTGCCGTCTCCACCTTCGCAGGTGTCGGCGCCGAGATTTCCATAGACCAGGTTCTGCCCCGCGCCGCCGACCAGACTGTCGTTGTCACGCCCGCCGACGACCCAGTCGTCACCATCTCCACTGACGCAGGTATCGGCGCCCATGTTGCCGTTGATGTCGTCGAAGTCGGCGCCGCCGGTAATCGAGTCATCACCCTCGTCGCCGCGGAGGTAGTTGGCGCCGCTGCTGTCAACGACCGTGTCATTGCCCGAGCCGCCACTGACCGTGTCATTCCCGGCGCCGCCATCGAGCCTGTCGTGGTCCGCGAGGCCAGACATTGAATCAGCCCCGCCGTAACCGATCAGCACGTCGCTCCGCGCGGTGCCCGTCACGACATCGTCGCCGCCGAACAGATACCCGAAGTATCCGCTAGCGCCCTGCCCGCCGGCCAGAATGGTTTGTGCCGTCGCGACCGAGAAACTGAGGCCTGTCGCCAAGTGGTCGGACAGCGATGGCCCGCGCTGGTCGTAAGCATTTACACGCGTGACGACACCGCCGGTCAAATACAACGAACCGCCCTCGTTGACGAATGTAAATCCGGTTCCCGTGAACTCGAAAAAGCGGTTATTCCGAAAGTACGTCACGACTGTTTTGTCGTCGCTTACCAAATATATGTCAGTGATAAGGGGAAGCGGATCGATCGTGCTCATGTTGAGCCCGCTGTAGCTCGTCGGCTCGTACTGCAAGCTCACATTCGCCATATCAAACCCACTGCGCTGAACTGCACCGCTAGCACGCTGTAGGGCGCAGCCGGCGGCAACAGCCGACTGAGGACTCTAACGCCGCCCCCAGACAACCGACAGGTGCCGCAAGGCAAGCAGCACGGTCAAGCTGCGAGTGACCCGGTGTTGTGCAGCCATACCTGCGAAGGCGGGTGAGGTGTTCTGGCATCTGTCATGATCGACCCGGCGTGGGCTGGATCGGGAGGACCGGCGCCCCCTACCGCGAGGCCAGCTTCATCTGTTCGCCGAAGTGGGTGTCGATGGCGTTGGCGACGGCGCGCATCAGGCGGGTGCGGGCGGCGGGGTCGCGCAGGCGCGCCTCGTCCTCGGGGTTGTTGACGAAGCCCATCTCCAGCAGCA
>JAIXTR010000634.1 GCA_027483845.1 Caulobacteraceae bacterium
TGCTTCGTCAATCCGCTGACCGCGCTGGGCATGACCGAGACCATGCGGGCCGAGGGGCACACCGCCCTGGTGCACACCGCGGCCGCGTCGAACCTGGGCCAGATGCTGAACCGCATCTGCCTGAAGGACGGCATCCAGCTGGTGAACATCGTCCGTAGCGCCGAGCAGGCGAAGATCCTGACCGACATCGGCGCCAAGCACGTGGTCGACTCGACCGCCGCCAGCTTCCAGGACGATCTCACCGCGGCCCTGATCGAGACCGGCGCCACCATCGCCTTCGACGCCATCGGTGGCGGCAAGCTGGCCAACCAGATCCTCACGGGCATGGAAGCGGCCGCCAACGCCAAGGGCGGCGGCTATAGCCGCTATGGGTCCGCCACCTTCAAGCAGGTCTACATCTATGGCGGTCTGGATCTGCGGCCGACAGAGCTGTCGCGCGGCTACGGCCTGTCGTGGGCGGTCGGCGGCTGGCTGCTGACGCCGTTCCTGATGAAGCTTGGCGCGGAAGGCGCCCAGCGCTTGCGCCAGCGTGTCGCCGACGAGCTGAAGACCACCTTCGCCAGCCACTACACGGCCGAAATCTCCCTGGCCGAGGCGCTGAAGCCGGAGATTATCGTCGCCTACAACAAGAAGACGACCGGCGAGAAGTATCTGATCAACCCCGCCAAGGGGCTCTGAGGCGCAGCGCCGCTTGTTATTCTGAACGAGCGCCTACATTGGCGCTTCGGCGTCGTCGGATTGCGTATTTTTCCGATGCGTCGAGACGGCCCCGGTCCTCGGATCGGGGCCGTTGACGTTTCACTCTTCGGCGAGGGCGGCCCGCTCTTCGGCGCGCCGAACCAGCGTCTTCAGCCCATCCAGCACCGCCTGGGCGTCTGGCGAGTCGTCCGGCAAATTGGCCATGCGCAGCACGCTCATGGTCTGGATGTGCGCAGCGATCGCCGCCGCGTTCCAGATGCCCGCCTCGATGTAGCGATCCGAAAGCTCGCAGAGATTATAGGCCACCTCGCCCACGCGGCTCAGGCCGCATAGGCCCGCCGCGCCAACAATGGCGGTGGCGCACGCATAGACGTCGGCATGAGCCTCGCGACCCGTACGCTCGGAGGCCAACCGCAGACGCTCGAGCGCATCGTCGACCTCCGCTTGCAGGCCCGGACGAAGGGTTTCGATGCCCGCCTGGGCCAGGGCGACGGCCTCTGACAGCTTCCGGCCGCCCGGGGTGGAGATCAGCTTGCCCAGGCGGTTCGGCCGGCGGATGAAATTGACCGAACTCATCGGGCGACCTTCTGGGGCATGAGCAGGCTGTCGATCTCGTTCTGGTCCATGTTCTCGCCGGCCACCGCGCCGACCTCGGCCGGCAGGTCGTTGTGGCGCCGCCCGATACCGTTCGGCGGCCCCAGGTTCTGGAAGCGACGGTCGGGGCCGCAGTAGACGTCACAGCTGACGAATGTGCGGTTGTTCTGGGCGATCCAGAGGATGCGTTGCAGCATCACGGTCGGGGCCAGCGGCTTGGACACCATGAAGTGGGCGCCGCAGTCGCGGGCCCGGGTGACATTGCGCGAACTGGTGTGCGACGAGATCAGCAAGGCGGGCGCGAACGCATTGGGATCCAGGCCCGACCGACGCAGCCAGCTGATGAAGTCATAGCCGTCCGGCTCTTCCGGCTGCAGGGTCGCTTCGCAGGCGATCAGATCGATGACGTTGGCGTGGACGGCCTGTTGGGCCTCCTCGAACGACGACGCCCGCAGCGTATGACTGGCGCCGAAGCCCAGGAAAATCTGAGTCAGCACATCCATGGCCTGATTGTTCGGCTCAACCAGCAAGACGGTCGCTTTGCGCAGATCGATGCGCGAGCCGAGATTCGATAGGCTGGGATCACTCATGACCGACGGAGCGGGCTGCCTTCAAATTCCCAGAATTGGGAAATATCCCATCCGTATGGGCTGCCAGAACAAAATTTTCGGTAAAGGCGCGTTCGCCCAACCGCAGTTTCAGGACGTCGCGCCGTCGACCACACCTCGCGCGAGAGGATGGAAGCGATGTCCCGGCCGACCGCGAAGATTCAAGGTGAACGTCCCATTCTGAGTATCGATCTCCGCCTGCGGCCGTCGAGGTGTTGCCTGCCGCGCGGGAAGCGCGCGTTCTGTTCCGAAAAGAGTGGGGGAGAACGTCGGGCCATGAAGATCGACCTGCTGTCGCCTGAAAGTTTCGCCAGCGGTCAGCCGCACGCCCAGTTCGACTGGTTGCGGGGCCACGCGCCGGTCCACTGGCACGAGGAGCCGGGCGGCAAGGGCTTCTGGGCGGTGACCCGCCACGCCGATGTCTGGACCGTGGACCGTGACTTCCAGACCTTCTCGTCCGAGCCGACGATCATGATCAGCGACCCCCTCGCCGAGGCCGGCGGATTCGGGCCGTCCAAGATGATGCTGATGATGGACCCGCCGGAGCACACGGGGTTCCGCAAGCTGATCCGCTCAGAATTCACCGAGCCGGCGGCGCGGCTGGGCGGCGAGCGCATCCAGCAGTTGGCGAAGCAGATCGTGGATGCGGTGATCGCCA
>JAIXTR010000190.1 GCA_027483845.1 Caulobacteraceae bacterium
CAGCGCCGCCCGCACCTCGTCCGCGAAGCCGCCTTCGCCGAGCCCGGCCGCATTGCGCCCGACCAGTTGCCGGTCGAGCCAGGTGGCGCCCTCGGCGCGGATCTGCTCGGCCAAGCCCAGGTCGGAGCGGACCTGCAGGACCAACCGGCTGCGCCGGCCTTCCCACGCCCGGCGGCGCACTTCGACAAGGCTGCCCAAGGCGGCGTCGCTGGCGTCATCCAGGTCGGCCAGCCGGACGTGGTGGGTGCGGCCGTCGAGACCTTCCAGGATCGCGTAGCCGCTGCCGCGCAGTTCATCGTCCAGGCCGCGCCCGGCGAGCCGCCCGAGCAACCCCTCCGGCGGTCCGCCATCGACCACGAACCGCGCCGGGTCCCGCTCCACGGCCTGATCGGCGAGCGCCCGGTGCATGCGGGCGATCACATCTTGCCGCTGACCCAACGCGCGCAGGGCCGCTTCGGCATCCGGCGCCAGGCGCCAGCGCCCCGGCGACAGTTCATCGGCGACACCGAGTCCCTTGAGCTTGCGCAACCGCGCGACGCGGGCCTGATGGAGGTCGTCCGGACGCGCGCCGGCGCCCCGGCGCAGGTCCACGACGCCCTGTTCGTCGGCCAGCTGGGCGAAGCCCCGGTCCAAGCTCGTCCAGCGCTCCGCGCCGATCTGAAGGTCGATCCGCCGGCGCAGCTCCGCGTCCGTGCGCGGCCCGAGCTCCAAGGTGACCAGATGACCGGCGCGGGCCCGCAACCCCTCGCGGATGTAGTCGGGTGAAATCACCAGGTCCGCGCCCTCGTCGGTACGGCCGCGAACGATCACGTGCAGATGTGGGTGTCCGGTGTTCCAGTGGTCCACCGCCACCCAGTCGAGGCGGGTTCCGAGATCGGCCTGCGCCTGCTTCATCAGGTCCCGGGTGAAGGCCTTCAGGTCCGACAGCTGCTCGGCGTCGTCCGGCGAGACGATGAAGCGGAAGTGGTGGCGGTCGCCCTCGCAGCGCTGGGCGAAGCCGCGCGCGTCCGCCGCGTCGGTGTCGGCATCGAACAGCCGGCCGTGGGCGCCGTCCTGGGTGACGCCTTCCCGCTGCAGGTAGTTGAGGTGGGTGGCGAGCGGCGCTCGGCCGCCGCCCTGCCGCACCACCCTCGCCTTGATGACGGCGCCTCGGCTCCGAGCCCCGGATCGGTGCGCCGCCAGGCTCGCCGCGCGGCCACGCCCGAATGCGCCCTCCCGAGCCGTGGCGCGGCGCACCAGCCCGCCCGCCCGTTCGGCCGCCGCGAGCGCCTGGCCCACGAAGGTCCGGGGCCCGCCAGATGGCCGCGAACGGATGCGCCCGACGCGCAGTTGGAAGTCGTCCTCGATCATGGACGCGCCTCGCCGCGCGAGGTGCGATTCCGTGAGAGGCGACAAGCACTTGGCGCAAACCGCAGCCTAGGCCCAAGTTGCGCACCTCGGGCGAAGTCGCTGAACTTGCTGCACTTTTCCCCCTCCGACCGCGCCCGCACCTCGCGGCTTTTATCCTGCCATCGATCCATCAATCGGGGGCCCGCCGCCGAACCTGCGACAACCTGCGAGAACCTACGACGCAGGCGGGCGGCCATCAGCGACCCTCCCCACGCGGTGTCAGCGCCGCGAAGATCGGAGACTGCGCCGGGCTGAACAGAGCCGGAGGCTCCGGCGAAGAGGTCCCGGCCGCAGTTGCCTGGCGTGTGCTCACGGCGACGAAGAGCGTCGGCCGCGGCGCCGCGGTGGGCGGAAGGACCCCCGCCTCCGCGGGCGGAACCTGTGCGCCACCGACGGCCGGCGTGAGCTTGGCGACGTAGGCCCGTGTCTCCAGCGGGAGCGGCCGACCGTCGACCAGGTGCTGCTGGTAGCGCGCTGGGCCCGCGTTATAGGCGGCCAGGAAGCCGCGGGCGCCGAAGCGGTCGTACATCTCTCGCAGGTAGGCCGCCCCGGCGAGGATGTTGTCGCGCGGGTGGAAGGGATCGGCGCCCAGGCCGTAGCGGCCGCGCAATTCAGCATAGGTCTGCGGCATCACCTGCATCAGCCCCATAGCGCCGGCATGGCTCACCGCGCGCGGCTGGAAGGCGCTTTCCACGCGCATCACCGCTCGGATCCATGACTCCGGGAGGCCGAAGCGCTGCGCCGCCTCGGCGATCGCGCCGCCGACCTCGGCGCGCGGCGGGGGCGACTGGGCGGCGGCCTCCGCCGACGGCAGCACCGCGAGCCAAAGCGCGCTCGTCCCTATTAGCCGCCAGCGTGCCACCGTGCTCCCGGCCGTCCAGGGCAAGGCGCTGGCGCGCCGGCCTAACGGCCGCCCTGGACCGCCGCTCCGCGCGGCGGCCCCGCGGAAGCTGGTCGGGACGAAGGAGCGGCCGTCCTTTGTTCGATCGAACAAAGGAGCTGGGCTTTCTTGGCGATCATTGGGCATGGCGAGGATCCTGGAGGAGCCACAGGGGCTCGGCCCGGCCGACCACGGCCTCGCGCGGCAGGACGCCGAAGTAGCGGCTGTCGAGCGAGCCGGCGGCGGAGTTGAGGAAGAAGAGGTCGTGCTCGGTGAGCACTGTGCAGCCGCGCCAGACTGGCAGGAGGCGGCCTGCCCGGTCGCGGAATTCGGCGCGGGCGACGATCTGCCCATCGACGGTGATCGCGTCGCCGTGGCGGCAAACGCGGCTCGGCGCGCGCGCGGCGACCTGCTTGATCAGCAGCACGCCATCGGGAAGGTAGCCGCGCCGCTCGAGCCACCTGGCAAGCGGCTGCGGGGGCCGTACGGCGGCCCAGTCGCCGATCGCGGGCGAACGATCGGCGTGCAGGCGATAGAGGCCTTCCGGCGCGCTGGCCGTGGCGTTCCACACCAGATGTGGCGCTCCCGAGGTCGGCGCGGCGACGCCGAGCGCGAGCGCCCCGAGGATCGTCAGGGCAAGGGTCGAGCGGCGGTCCATCAGGCGCCCACCGCGTCACGGAGGCGCCAGGCCCGATGCCGCGCCAGTGTGTAGGGCTCTGGCGCCGCGCGCGCCTTGAGGCGGTTGTGCACCTGCCGCCAATAGTCCGGCGCGGCAGCGATCGGTTGGACGCCCATCAGCTCCACGGCGTCGATGGCGGCCAGCGCCTTTTGCACAGTCGGCCAGCCGGACAGACGCAGCAGCAGCTCGCCACCCGGCGTCACGCCAGTGACCGTCGAACAGGGCCTGCCCGGATCGACGGCTTGCATGATGTCGAGTCGCGAGCCCACCGTACCGCGGTCGTTGGCCTGCCAGCGGACGAAGGCGAAGACGTCGCCGGGCGCAAAGGCAACGAGACGCCGGCGGCGATCGAGGACGCGTTCCTCGCGCACCTGGCCGAAGCGGATCCAGCGTTCGATCCGCTTTTCGTACCAGACCAATTCGACCCAGGTTAGCGCGCGATCCACCGCCGCCGACGGGTCGTCGGGCGTCAGCACAGAGAGCATGCCGAACGCCCTCAGCGTTGCGCGAAGCTGCGATCTTCGATGACGCGACGCGCGGGGTGGACGACGTCCACGCCCGGGTCGGCGGTTGAAGATTTGACGCCGCGGGCGGCCCAGGTCTGCAGATCGCCGACCGAATAGACCACCCGTCCACCGATCTTCATGTAGGTCGGCCCGGTCCCATAGGTGCGGTGCTTTTCCAGCGTTCGGCCAGACAGGCCGAGGAAGCGGGCGGCTTCAGGGGTGCGCAGCAAGCGCGGCGGAAGGGCGGCGGTGGCTTCGGCCATCATCAGACACTCCAAGGGTTCTCCTGGATGCTGCGGGGGAGCGCAGCGGGGACCTGGACACCTTGTCGGAGTGCGGAAGCGTGGGGGGATGGTGAACTTGCGGACGGCGATTCCGCCACCCCCTAGTCGTCGTGTTTGCCGCGCAGGAGCCGCCTGTAGTCACCCCGGACCAACGCCGCCCCGGAGCGCACCAAACGGATCGCGGCGTCACGCAGCGGCGAGGTCCGCCAGTTCTCGCCGGCCACCCTGGCGGCGCCGAAGATCTGCTCGGCGATCTCTCGGTAGCTGCCGCCGGCCACATGCCCGTCGTGCGCGCGCAGACTCTGCTGGAAGCGCTGTAGCTTGCGGTCAGGGCGCGGGTGAGGCGCGGAATGGCCGCCAGCCAGATGGCGCCAGAGCTGCAGCGCGGCCGCCGTCCCGCAGGCCGCGTCGGCGCCAAACGGCACGACACAGGCGACCGGTTGGCCCGGCGCTAGGGCGGCGGGCATCCAGAGCCGATGTTCGTCTTCCGCAGTCTGCAGGATCGCATGGACTCCGTCGTCGCCGGCGCGCGCGACGAACCGTCCCGGCCACGCTTCCGGATCGAAGCGGATGCTGCGCTCAGGCCTCGCCGCCGACGGCGCGGGCGCCAGGACGACTGTCCGCGGGTAGGCGTCGGGCCGCCAGAACACCGGCTGCGCTGGGGCCGCGAGCTCCGGATCGGCGGCGAAAGCTCAGCCCCCAGAAGGCCAGGCGCGCGTCGTCGGCGCGCCCCGTCCCCCCGGAGGCCACCTCGATCTGCATGCGTTTGAAGTCGGCCTGGTAGTCGCCGTTTCGGCGCAGGAATTCCCAGGCGAGGGCCGGCGCGGAAAGCTCGCGCAATCCGGCGTAGCGCTCTTCTGAACGCCAGTCCTCGTTACTCAAGGCGCTCTCCTTAGACGAGAGAAAGCGCCCCCTCAGCTCGATCATTTATCCACATGCAACAGCTGCCCGTAAAGCGAAGTTGTTGTTTAACAACAGTTCAGCTTCTGGTTGCCAGGAACTCCCGGTAGCCGCCGTCGCGCAGCCAGTGCGCGCGGGCCAGGTGGCTGGCATGCATGGCCTGGGCGCGCGCGGCGTCCTGGTCGGCGTCCACGCCCAGGACGATCTTGGCGACGTCGCGCCAATCGGCGCCGGCCTGTTCGGCATCCAGCAGGCGCAGATAGACCGCCGCGTGCTCACGGTCGTAATCGGTCAGCGGCTCGCCTTGCGGCGCCCGCTCGCGGAGCTCCGCCTGGGTCATGGATTAACCCTAGGCCTGCGCGGATTCGGCGGGAAGAACGCAGGAGTTGAACTGTCAGTCCCGCGCGAAAAATGCGCCGGGATCGACTTCCAGGACCTCCGACAACTTCTCCAGCATATCGACGGTGGCGGCGTGCTCTTCGCGCTCCAGGAGCCCGACGTAGTTGCGATTGATGTCCGCACGATCAGCGAGTTCCTCCTGCGAAAGACCCTTGGCCTGACGCAGACGACGCAGATTCCTCGCAACGACTCCTCGCAACCTCATGCGAGGAGACGGCGGCGCCGGCCACGCTCCAGCCACCCAGTATACTAGGGATTCGACCTCGGCGTCGTTTGAGGCTTGCACCTCCAGCGACTGGAGGATCCATCATCTGACCATCGGAGGGATCAGCCATGGCGATGTTGAAGACGCAGGCGCGGCGCGCCGCCTACCAGCGGGAAGCCGCCAGCGCGCGCGTGGCTCTGGCCTCGGGGCGCCTCGACGAGGCGTTCCGGCGGCTGGAGCGCGCGCACATCCTCGGCCAGCCCTGGTTCGGCGCGCACAGCTGGACGCACTGGATGATGCTGCAGATCGGCTGGCGCCGCCGCGACCCCCGCGAAGTGGTTGGCCAGCTTCTTCGGCTGTCGACGGGCGGGCTGCTGTCGCTGCTCGGATGGCTGCCACACGGCAACACCGGCGGCGCCGACGTGCCGCCCAAGCGACCGATGCCGATCCCCGATGACCTCCGCGTCTATTGCGAAACGCCCCGCGCCGGCTGACGGCACGGGGCCCGCGGCTCAGGCGGCGAGGCTCGCCGTCTGCCGGGCGTGCAGGAAGTCGGCGGCGCGCTGGGCGTGTGCGGCGGCGGTAAAGATGAACCGCTTGTCGCCCTGCAGCACGCTCAGCCAGCTCTCGATGTATGCGGCATGATCCTCGCGCGGCTGCAGCTCGAGCCCCAGGTCGGCGCAGAGGAAGGCCGCGCCCAGTTCGGCCACCAGCTCCTCGCGCGCATAGCCTTCATCGCCCCAGCGTGTGCGACCGAAGTCCCGATCCAGCCGGGTCGAGTGGCGGGTCCAGTGCGTGCACTCATGCGCCAGGGTCGCATAGTAGCTCTCCGGATCAATGAAGCTCTCAAACGGCGGCAGCTGCACGTAATCGGGATGCAGGGCGTAGTAGGCGCTGTTGCCGCCGTGCCGGATCTCGGCGCCGGTGGCGGCGAAGAAGGCGTCGGCGTGGGCGATGCGGGCCTGCGGGTCCTGCTGCGGTTCGGCGACGGCGTGGAAGTGCGCCGCTAAACCCTCGATCTGCTCCACGTTGAACACCGTGTAGGCCTTAAGAAACGGGATCTCGCGCTCGACGTCGCGGCCGTCCTCCGCGGTTTCCGTGCGCTTCAGGCGGTTGGCGTAGACGACCGTGGAGCCGTGCTCGCCCTTGCGGACGTGGGCGCCGAGCTCCAACGCCTGGCGGAAGGTCATCCAGATGGGCGCCGAGAACCCCTTGGCGACGGCGTCGGCCCAGAGCAGCACGACGTTGATGCCGCTGTAGGGTTGGCCGGAGTGGCGGAGCGGCCGGGTGATGCGCCCGGCCAGGTGTTCGGCGGACCAGGGCTTGGTCCAGGGTCGGACGCCGCGCTGCAGGTCTTCTACGATCTGGGCGGTGACACGGCTGTAGAGGTCGGGGCGAGTGTGTTCGGGCGCGCGCGACATGGCGGGCTCCTTTGCGTTCGGATTGTTAAGGAAGGCGCGCCGCCCCGGCGGTGCGGGGCGGCGGCGCGTGGGCTCAGTCGGCGGCGCGGCTGCGCGACCAGATCAGGGCGTAGCCATCGTCGGCGTCGACGAGCGAGGCGTAGATCGGGGCCGGGAAGCTGGGATCGTCGAGCTTGACGGAGAGGTAGTCCCGGTTCTCGCGGGAGGTCTTCTTCCAGGCTGCGCCGAACTCGGTCTGTCCGGCGAAGATGCGGAAGTCGGGGCCCTTCTCGTTGTCCGTCTCCGAGGCCCGGAACTGGGCGGCCTTGACGTTGAGGCTGAGGGTCTTGATGGCGCCGGCGTAGCTACCGTCCGCCTGCTTATGGAAGGTGCCGATGGTGGCCATGGGAAGTCTCCTGTCGTCCTCCGGGCCGCGCCCATCGCGGCCTCGATGGCGATCCGGAGCCGAGGGGCGTCCCCGGCCGGCAGCCGCAGGCCCGAAGCGCAGCGCAGGACGGCGGCGCGCGACTTGTTTGCTTCGCGAGGAATGCCGGCGAGGCCGGCAGGGGAAAGAAGTCGCGCGCGGCGTTGCCGGTCGGGCGGGGGCGAAGCCCCTCCCCCTCGGCCGTGATCAAGACATCGGAGGCCGCGTGGGCGGCGGCTTAGGGTCAGGAGCTGGTCGCCTACGCCTGCGGACCTTCCCCAACCGGCGGTCTGGCCCGGGGCGCTGGAAGGGACTCCACAGACAGGCGATGTTCTGCCTATGTTCTTGCTGGGAGGACAGCGATGGGCGACATCTTCATCGGCGGCGTACCGTTCATGGCGCTTGGCCACCACGATGGCCGGTTCGTGCGAACCGCGGGCCTCTTCGCCTTCGCCCGGCGAACCCCGAGCGGCGGCTATGAGGTGCTGCACCTTGGCCTGTCGTCCGCGATCAACCGCGAGGCTGGGCCGGGGCATCCCCGCTGGGGCTGGGCCATGCGCGCCGGCATGGACAGCCTGCTGGTGCACCTGTTCGGAAAGCCTGCGGAGATCCCCGCCGGTGCGCCTGCCGACCTGGAGACGGTGACCTGGCACCCTGACGCCGAAGTCGCCTTCCTTGATGCCGAGGACGATGGCGATAGCCGCGACCATGACGTCGCTTCCGCCCTGGCCTCGGGCCGGTCCTGACCTGCGACAACTTGGCCAGCTTGGCCGTATTGAACGCGAGCTTGGCCGCTCCCACGTTCACCTTAGGTTCTGATGGAGGCCAGGATGGCGAAGAACACAGGTGACGGGTATCGGCGGGGTGCGGTGACGGGGCGGACGCAGTTCCAGCGTCCGGACGGCCATTGGCAGAAGCGCGACGAGCGCACCGGGCAACTGATGTCCGTGAAGGATGACGGAACCCCGTGCAAGGGGGTCGCCAAGGAGCCGGACGGCCGCGACACCGACAACGCCTGACCGGGCACGACAAAGCCCACGCGGGCGAACCCGCGTGGGCCTCAAGGGTCGGATCGCCGGCTACTCGGCGGCCATGGGCACGGCCTCGGGCGCGGCTTCAAGCTGCGCCGTCCGCAGCAGGGGCGGCAGCCAGCCGGTCCCGGCGATCAGCGGCTCGGCGGCTAGGGCCATTTCGGTCTTCTTGAGCCCGGAAATCCGCTCGGCGGCGTCTTCACCCGCCGCTTCGCGCACCGCTTCGAGGATGCGCGGCTTGGTGATCCGCCCGAGGTAGCTCGACACCGTGGGCGCCCAGGTGCGGGTCATGTCCAGCCCCGCCGCCTGCGCCAGCAGCTCGGCGTGCGCCCAGGCGCCCGGCTTGCGGTCCATGGGGTTGCGCACGCCGTTTACGCCCAGGCTGACGCAGTGCGCCAGGAGGCCGAGCAGCTCGCCGCCGTCCAGGCCCGCCACAAAGCCCCAGGCTTCCGCGCTCTCGCGCGGCAAGCGCTGCGCCCATGCCTCATGTCGTTCTGCGATCCGCCGCCCGGCCGGGCTCTCGCTGACGCCCGGCGCATGGCCGTCGAGGTAGGCCGACATCAGCTTCACCTCCACACAGGAGGACTGCTCGTAGGGCGGGTAGAACGTCCTGAGCGCCAGGGCGTGGACCAGGGCGGTGAGCGCCAGCGAAGGGTCGCACGCCAGGGCCTCGCGCAGACCGATGGTCTTGTGCGCCGTGAGGTCCAGAACCAGCCGCTCGGAGAGCGGCGCCAAACCCTCGTCCTCCGGCTCGTCCTCCGAGGCTCCGGCATCCGGTTTCGCTTCGGCGGGGATCGCCCCCTCCTCGTCCGCCTCAGTTTCCGCGCTTGACGCGGGAGCTTCGGCCTCGGGCCGGATCAAGCCACGCTCGATCCGGGCCTGACCGTCGTGGCCGAGGATCACGAACACCCCGCCGCGCGCAACCTCGTCCGGATCGTAGGCCGTCCCATCCCCGAAGGCGTCCAGGGCCGCATCGATGTCCTTGAAGCGCGCCTCGACTTCGGGCGGCAGGTCCTCCACGGCGTCCCATTGGCTGACGAGGGCGTCGTATTCCTCCGACAGGGCCGCGATCCGCGCCGCCTCGTCCTCGGTCCGCTCCACCGGCCTTGGATAGACCCGCCGCCAGCCATGGCCGTGCGGGTAGTCCAGGCAGGCCTTGGCCCACTTCCAGCCTTCCCGCTCACGCACCTCCGTGGCGATGGCCTCCAGCTTCTCGCCTGCCAGCCGGTCCAGCAGGGCCGCATCTTCCAGCCAGCCGCCGCCATCCTCGGTGAACAGGTCGCGCAGGGTCGTGCCGCCCGCCTCCGCATAGGCCTCGGCGCCGACGAACACCGCGCGCCGGTCGTTCGCCGGAACCTTGGCTTCGGTCATGGCGCGGCGGATCAAGGTCGCCGAGCGGTTCCAGGACAGCTGCTCGTAGACCTGTTCCTGACGCTCATGGTCTTCGCTGACGGCGAAGGCCATCAACTGGTCCAGCGTGAGGCCGTCCTCGCGATAGATCGCCATCAGCCTTGGCGAGACGGCGCCCAGCCGCAGGCGCTGGCGCACGACGTGGGCCGACACCCCGAAGCGGGCGCCGATGTCCTCCGCGCTGAGGCCCCGTTCTTCGCTGAGCCGCTTGAAGGCCTCGAACTGGTCGGCCGGATGCATGTCGGTGCGGGTGACGTTCTCGTCGAGGCTGATCTCGTGCGGGTCGTTGGCGGTGTCCACCACGCAGCGAACCGGCTCGCTCTTGCGGATTTCCTTGCGCTTGGCGCGCAAGGTGAGCGCCAGCCTGCGCCCCTCCCCGATGGTGACCAGATAGAAGCCGGTGGGTTCGCCGTCCTCGCCAGTTTCCGGCTCCACCACGGGCGCCTGCAAGAGGCCCTTGGCGGCGATGGACGCCGCCAGCGCTTCGATGGCGGCGTCTCCGTGCGGGGTCTTCCGCGCGTTCTTCGGCGACTTCTTGAGCTTGTTGAGGGGAATGTCGAGCACCGAACCGGACTCGATCACAGCCTGGGCGTTCATGGGATTGCTCCTTGGGGCAGGTTGC